>JAGWUW010000262.1 GCA_028868235.1 Betaproteobacteria bacterium
GTCCAGCTTGCCGTCGGTGAACGAGGCGCCGCCGATCAGGCCGAAGCCATCAAGTGCGGAGACAAGTCGTCCAAGCGGCAGGCTGGCCTGCAGTTCGACGCCCTTCACGTTGCCCTGCAAACCGCCCGAGTAGGTGGTGTTCAGGCCCTTGAAGGTGGCGGGGGTGTAGGTGGTCAGACCATCGCTGCTGACCGCCTGGTGGTAACCGGGGATGTAGAACTGGGTGAAATCCCGGACCGTGACGGCCGCGACGTTCCAGTTCTTCAGGTCCTTGTAGAAGCCGGTGATCGAGATGAACCCGTCCTTGGCGAAGTAGTATTCATAGGACAGGTCGATCTGATTGGCTTCGTAGGGCCGCAGCGTGGCATTGCCCGACGTCGACACCCACGGACCCAGGCCTGGGTCGGTGTTGGTGACATTGGCGACGTTGTTGCGGAACTTCACCGACGAACCCGGATTGAGGAAATCGATCCGCGGACGGCTGATCACCTTCGATGCAGCCAGACGGATCGTGTGCCCGTTGTTGAGATCGAAGTTGAGGTTCAGGCTGGGCAGGAACTTGCTGTAGTTCGCACCGTCCGAGATCGGCGTTGCGATGTCGAGCTGGTTCGCGCCGATCACCGAATTGAAGCCGCTGCCGCGCTGCTTGGTAATCACACCCTGCACGCCCACGTTGCCGAACATCCGAACGCCGCTGAATTCGCTCTCGAAATCAACCTTGACGAACGGCTGCCAGACCTTCTCGGTGATGGTGTAGGTGTCGCCCATGCGATCCGGCTCAAGGCTGGCGGCGTCGTACCGGGTATAGAAACCACCGTTGATCAGGCTCAGTGCGTCGTAAGCGACCACATCGCCAAGACCGACCCAGTTGAGGTCCGCAGTGCCGCGACGTGCAGCAGTGGGGATAGGTCCATCGAGCGGATAGGTTTGAGCGGTCAGGAAGTAGCCCTGGTTGATCTTGGACTTCTTGTGGTCCGAATAACGAACGCCCACATTGACATGACGGACAAACCCGGCGTCAAAGTCCTTCTGAACCTCGAACCGCAGCGCGTTCAGTTTTTCGTCGAAGATCCCGGTGTTGACGAAACCGTCCTGCGCCTGGGCAAAGCCGATCGGATTGCCGCTTGCGCCGATCACCGAGGTCTGGTTGAGCGCCTTGATCGGCGACAGGCTGCCACCCCATGACTGCGGCCCGGCGAGCCGGACAACATTGAAGTCGCTATAGGCCTGGCTGTTGTTCGAGAACGTCAGGCCGTTCGGGGTATAGGTGTAGGTGCGCAGATTGTTCGGTCCCTGGGTGGTCAGACCGGCACGGCCAAGACCCGAATAGCTTTCAGCGCGGGTATCGCGCTTCGTGCTTTCGGCATGCGAAGCATCGAGCACCACGTGTAGGGTTTCCGAAGGATCGTACTTGAGGTTGGCACCGTAAGTCTTGAGCTTGCCGGTCTTGTCCAGCGGGTCGGTGCGCAGAACCGAGTTGAAGCCGGTCGTGCGGGCAGAAGTGATGGCATTGCCGCTCGTCGTCAGCACCGTGCTGCCGTTCGAGGCGATCGGCAGTGCTTCGATAAAGCCGCGCGAAATGCCCTGGTCCGAGAAATCGATGTAGAGACCATCGAAGGTCGCCCGGAAGTTGTCGGTCGGCTGGAATTCGAGCACGCCCGCAACCGTTGTGCGCTTGAGCACGCGCGAGCGCGAGGAGATATCGATCCCGGCCGGGGCGTACTTGCCAGCATTCGCACCCGTCGAAACCGCGCCCTTGTCATAACCCCAGACGCTGAAGAATTCGTCCTGGGTGGGCGAGGAGGTGGTTGCAGCAGTCAGCGCGATACCGATCGTGTCATCCGCCATGCGATCGTTGAACGACAGGGCAAGACGATAGCCGTTGTCCTTGAAGTCGGGGTTCTTCGACTTGAGGCCGTTCTGTTCGAAGCTGCCGTTGACGACGAGCGCGGGCTTGCGGTCCAGCGGGTGGATTGTGCGCATGTCGACCGTGCCGCCAACGCCCATGGCGCTCAGATCAGCGCTGGGGGTCTTGTACACAACGGCGGTGTCGATGATTTCCGAAGGGTAGAGGTCATATTCCACCCCGCGATTGTCACCAATGCCGATCAGTTCGCGGCCATTCATGGTGGTGCCCACGAAGTCTTCGCGGAAGCCGCGCACCGAAATGCCGCTGACGCGGCCAGCGCGACGTTCACCGGCGAGACCAGCCAGGCGGCCGAGCGAGTCGGCAACGCTCGACTGGGGCAGCTTGCCGATGTCTTCGGCCGACAGCGCTTCGACCACCGAGGCATTGTTCTGCTTGATGGTCTGCGACCGCTCAAGGCTGGCACGGATGCCGCTGACGACGATTTCCGGACCGGAATCTTCAGTGACCGAGGCATCGGATGCGGGTGCAGCCTGTGCGAAAGCGGCGCTTCCGCACGAAAGTGCGATTGCAGCGGTCGAGCAAGTCAGGCCCAAACGGATATAGGATTTCATGGTTTCCCCTCCTGAGACGACAGTTTGTCGCGACGAGTCCTCACCCGTGGCGTGACAGTCGGATATCACCTTCTTGCAATCGATTGCCATTCGAGTCGTATTTTTTGCATATGCAAAAATCTGTGTCACCTTCGGTCGGACCCAATTCCATGCGATGCTTGCAGCGATGACCTCACAACCGCCAGGAACCCGCGAAGTGGATGCAGCGCACAGGCTGGCGCTGGGGGCGGTGATGCTGTCCTTTGGGGCACTTGGTCTGGCCGGCTCGGTTGCGGGAACGCTGGTTCCCGCAGTCAGGGAGGTTTTCGGACTTGGTCTTTCGGCGGCGATGGCCGTCCAATGGATCGCACTGGTCGGGGTTGGCGTTTCGTCCATTCCGCTGGCGCATCTGATGCAACGGATCGGCTTTGCGCGTATGGCCGTGCTAGCCTTGGCAACAAGCTTGTTCGGGTGCCTCGCCGTCACGATCCTGCTGATGCCGCAGTTCATCGCTTTGCCAAGTTATGGCCTGTTCCTGGCCGCACTGCTTGTCCTGTCGATCGGTGGCACTGCCTTGCAGATGTCGATCAATCCATTGGCGGCCATGCTCGGCGAACCCCGGCTCGCGGCTTCGCGGGTCACCGTGGCGCAGGGTGTGAATTCGGCGGGCCTGTTGCTGGCGGTCGTGCTCTCGTCCGTGCTTGTCCTCGCCCGAACCGGCCTCAGCGCGCCGGGCCAGCCAAACTATCTCATGTCCGGCATGGCATTGGTCTATCTGATCAGCGCAGCATTGACTGGTGCCGTCCTGATTTTCACGGCACTGGTTTTCAGGCCAGCCTCACTACCGGCGTTGGCGCAGCCCGCCAGAACCGCAGGGACCTTGACCGACGCACTTCGCGATCGCTGGGCAAGGTCCGGATCGCTGGCAATCGCGGCTTATGTCGGTGCCGAAGGCGCGATCGGCGGGTTGCTGACGAGCTACCTCCATCAACCGCACGTGCTGGACCTGTCGATGAAGACGGCGGGCTTCGCATTCGCCTCGATCTATTGCGGGGGCATGATCGCGGGGCGGCTGCTTGGCGGCTTCTTGATGCGTGTCTTGAATTCAACCCGGTTGCTGGCCGGCGTTTCACTGAGCGCGGCGGCCTGCTGCCTGATCGTGGTGTTGGGCAATGGGTTCGTCGCAGGCACGGCAGCGTTGTTGATTGGTCCGCTGAACGCGATCATGTTCCCGGTGATCTTCTCGACCACGCTAGACCGGTCAGGTGCGCCTTCCTCCGTGGTTTCGGGACTGCTGGTATTCGCGACATCGGGCGGAGCCGCAGTTTCCGCGCTGGCCGGGTGGATTGGCGAAAGCCAGGGAGTTTCCGCGGCGTTCATAGTGCCACTGTGTGCTTACTGCATGGTCGCGCGCTTCGCCTATCGGGCGCTTCAGGCCGATTGACCCGGAGCGCTCCCGCAGGATTCGCGAATGACAATTGTCGTCGGCAGCCGCTCGGACCTGACTTGATGGCCATCCATCAGCCGCAACAACTTCGACACCAGCAGATTGCCCGCCTGGATGGTATCTTGCCTTATGCTGGTCAGTCCGGGCTGGGCGAAATCGGCAATCTCGCTGTCATCGTATCCGATTACCGCAACGTCGCCCGGCACTGAGTAGCCGCGC
>JAGWUW010000263.1 GCA_028868235.1 Betaproteobacteria bacterium
TCGCCACCGGTACCGACGGTATCCGGCAGCAGCAGGCGGTTCAGCCAGGAGTGGATGACGCCATCCCCCGGACGCAGGGCAACGCCGCCACGGTTGGCGATGAAGGTCGGCAGTTCACGGTGCATCTTGACGTCGACCAGTTTCGGATAGGCGGCGGTGTGGCAGAAAGACTGCATGACCATGTCGGCGGAGAAGCCGAGGCAGGCCAGATCCTTCAGTTCATCGCGGGTCATCGGGCCGGTGGTGTCCTGGGAACCGACGGTGGTCATCTTCGGTTCGCAATAGGTACCTGGCAGGATGCCCTTGCCTTCCGGCAGGCCACAGGCGCGGCCGACCATCTTCTGAGCCAGCGAGTAGCCGGTACCCGGATCGTTCGGCTGCTGCGGCAGACGGAACAGGGTAGAAACCGGCAGGCCCAGAGCTTCACGCGCCTTGGCGGTCAGGCCGCGGCCGATGATCAGGGGGATACGGCCGCCAGCGCGGACTTCGTCGAGGATGACGAGGGTCTTCAGCTGCGATTCGGCGATCACGGTACCATTCTTGGTGGCGGTGACCTTGCCGGAGGCGCCATCAACCTTCAGTTCGATCTCGTCGCCCATATCCATCTGGCCGGCATCGATTTCGATCGGCAGCGCGCCGGCATCTTCCATCGTGTTGAAGAAGATCGGAGCGATCTTGGAGCCGAGGCAGACGCCACCGAAACGCTTGTTCGGGACGAAGGGGATATCTTCGCCGGTAAACCACAGCACGGAGTTGGTAGCGGACTTGCGGGAAGAACCAGTACCGACGACGTCGCCGACGTAGGCGATCAAGTTGCCCTTCTTGGCCAGAGCTTCGAGTTGCTTGATCGGGCCGCGGGTACCCGGTTCGTCGGCTTCGATGCCCGGACGCGGGTTCTTCAGCATGGCCAGCGCGTGCAGCGGGATATCCGGACGCGACCAGGCATCCGGCGCCGGCGACAGATCGTCGGTATTGGTTTCGCCGGTGACCTTGAAGACGGTCAGCTTCTGCGAGGCAGGGACTTCCGGACGCGAGGTGAACCACTCGGCGTCAGCCCAGGATTGCATGACAGCCTTGGCGTTAGCATTGCCGGCCTTTGCCAGCTCGGCAACATCATGGAAGTAGTCGAAGACCAACAGGGTCTTCTTCAGCCCTTCGGCAGCGGCCGCGCCGCATTCGGCATCGGCCAGCAGGTCGATCAGCGGCTTGACGTTGTAGCCACCCAGCATCGTACCCAGCAATTCGGTGGCTTTGACTTTGGAGATCAGGGCGCAGGCTTCCTCGCCCTTGGCAACCTTGGCCAGGAATTCGGCCTTGACCTTGGCGGCATCATCAACGCCGGCCGGCACGCGATAGGTGATCAGCTCGACCAGAGCGGCTTCTTCGCCAGCGGGGGGATTCTTCAGCAGGGCCACCAGTTCGGTGGTCTGTTGCTTGGACAGGGGCAGCGGGGGGATACCGAGGGCTGCACGCTCTGCAACGTGGGCGCGATAGGCTTCAAGCACGGCGACTTCCTTTCGTAAAGGGTTGCTCTGGGAAACGAATATTTTACGACAATGGCGGCGGCCGATTGGTTCGGCTTTCAGCGTCCCGAGGCCGGCTCGCAAGTCTTATATATTATATGTTATCTCGCCGCATTTGCCAGAACTTGATGTGCACTGCAGCATCCCATCTGCTCAAAACTTGAGCAAATCGGACAAAGTGTTTGCGAGACAACGGTTTGCGGCGTTTACTCAGAGCTTATCCACAGACTTACCCCAGCAAAACGGGGATAAAGATCGTTTATTCACCCTTGTTCAGAAATGCCCAAAATTTAAGCACAGAAAACAAACAAACGCCGATTCAATGGGTTAGAAAAACAGCCAAGTGCTTATCCACAGACTTACCCAGTACAAACGGGGATAAACCCGCTCATTTCTTTTGGCCAAACCACATCACAGGGCCTGTGCCATCAAAGAGGCGTTGCCGCCCGCAGCTGTCGTATTTTGCGTCCGGACCCGCTCACAAAGCAGTCGACAGAGGGAATAGCAGCCATCCTGCTGTGGGATCAGCAGAGGAACCAAGGCACCATCGCTAGCGGCCAATCGTTGGTAGATCAAACGGTTGATCGACAGATCTCCCGCATGCAATACAGCTGCACAGTGGCCGATCTCGGCCGAAATCCGACGTTGCCACGCAGTATTCCGGAATGTCGGCAAGGTAGTCAGCAAATCGCTAGCAGCCACCTGATAACCCCATAGTTCCGGACTTGCATCGTCAGGATCGAGCAGCACCGGTGTGTTGCCTGTCGCCAGCACGGCGGCAATCTGGTGCAATAGGCCGGCTTCATCATTGGCCAAACAGAACACTTCGCCACGCGGCCGGAAATCCAGTCGGTTCCGTTCGCCGGTCGGTCCTGGAAAATCGCAGGAACAGCCCAGCGGCGTCAGCCCGGCATACTCCTCGCACAGTTCCACCAAATCGTTCCTGCCGCTTTCCTTTGCCCAGGCGGCAAAATCGGTAAAGGCAGCTAACCGGACATTTGTCGGGTCGCAGATCAACCCTAAAGCCCGAGGATCAGGATTGGGTATCGTCAGCAGGCGCGGCAGGTAGAACGGCCCGCCGGCCTTGGGTCCGGTACCGGACAAGCCTTCGCCACCGAAGGGCTGCACCCCAACCACAGCGCCGATCATGTTGCGGTTAATATAACAGTTGCCGGCCCGGACACGGTCGGTTACCGCCTCGATGCTCTCGTCGATCCGGCTGTGCATGCCGAAGGTCAGGCCGTAACCGGTAGCGTTGATGGCGTCGACGACGGCCAGCATGTCACGGGCAGCAAAGCGCAGGACATGGACGACCGGGCCAAATACCTCCTGTTGCAATCGATCGAGACTGTCGATTTCGATCAGTGTCGGCGGCATAAAGCAACCCTGTGCGCATTTGGGCGGCAACGTCACCTGATAGACGCGCTGCCCCGACTGTCGCATGGTACCGATATGTGCCCGCAAGCCGGCCAATGCGGTCTCGTCGATGACCGGCCCGATATCGGTGGACAGTTCGGCCGGGTCCCCCAGAAGCAACTCGTCCATCGCAGCCTGCAGCGTCTCTATCAGGCGGTTGGCGATTTCCTCCTGAACATACAGCACCCGCAACGCCGAACAGCGCTGCCCGGCGCTATCGAATCCGGAGGCGATGACATCCTGGACTGCCTGTTCGATCTGCGCTGACGAATCGATGATCATCGCATTCTGGCCGCCGGTCTCTGCTATCAGCCGGCATTCCGGAGCCTGGGCCGGGCGCTGGGACAGGCTCCGGTTGATGATACGTGCCACTTCAGTCGATCCGGTGAAGATCACGCCTTGCACGCGGCGATCGCCAGTCAGCCGGGCGCCGACGATTTCGCCCAGCCCTGGCAACAATTGCAGGGCTGGCCCGGGGATCCCTGCCGCCCGCATCAGGCGCACGGCGTGGGCGGCGATCAGCGGTGTCTGCTCGGCCGGCTTGGCGAGCACCGGTGACCCAGCCCCCAGTGCGGCAACAATTTCGCCGACAAAGATAGCCAGCGGAAAATTCCATGGGCTGATGCACACCACCACCCCCGGTGCGCCGGCGGCAGATGGTAGCGCCTCGATCTGAGAGGCGTAATAGCGGCAGTAATCGACGGCCTCTCGAATTTCGGCAATGGCATTACTCCAGGTCTTCCCGGCCTCGCGGATGCACAGGCTGATCAGTTCGCTTTGTGCCGACTCGAAACAGTCGGCACAAGCCCGCAGCAGTCGAGCCCGCTCGCGGCTACTGACTGCCGCCCAAGCTGGAGCAAAGGCGCTGGCGGAAGCCAGGGCTGCCTCGATTTCTGTCGCCATAGCAGCGTGGACCTTCCCGACCACGTCGTCGCACCGCGCCGGATTACCGATGGCAGTACCGACATCCCCCTCGCTTTCCCCCCCGGCCAGCAAGGGTCTGGCAACCCAGTCGCGCGTCGCCAGCCGGGAAAGATCGGCTGTCAGCCGCTCGATAGCCGGATCGGCGCTTAAATCGATACCGCTTGAATTACGCCGTGCCGCACCGTATAGATCGGCCGGTAGGGGAATCGCCGGATGCGGAGCCCCACCCCAACACTCGATGCTGGCGAGCGGCGA
>JAGWUW010000264.1 GCA_028868235.1 Betaproteobacteria bacterium
GGTCGCAGCGAACCGTATGGCCTGCCGATTCTGCTGTTGCTATTGGTCACCGGTCTGCTTGGCGTGCTGATCATGCCGCTCTATCAGGCCGCTGCCGCGCTGATCTCCACCGTCTTTTTTATCTGAGTTTTTGATGTCTGCTGAACGCGTACTTTCCGGCATGCGCCCAACGGGCAGCCTGCATCTTGGCCACTATCACGGCGTCCTGGAAAACTGGGTCCGCCTGCAGAACGACTATGAATGTCTGTTCTTCGTGGCCGACTGGCACGCGCTCACCACCAACTATGATGCGCCGCAAAGCATTGCTCAGGCCAGCCGCGACATGGTCATCGACTGGCTCGCCGCCGGCCTCGATCCGGAAAAGTCCATCATCTTCCAGCAATCGCAAGTCCTGCAGCATGCCGAACTGCATCTGCTGCTGTCGATGATGACGCCGCTGGGCTGGCTCGAACGTGTACCGACCTACAAAGATCAGCAGGAAAAACTCTCGCATAAAGATTTGTCGACCTACGGCTTTCTCGGTTATCCGCTGCTGCAGTCGGCCGACATTCTGGTCTATGACGCGCGCCATGTGCCGGTCGGTGAAGACCAGGTGCCGCACATCGAACTGACGCGCGAAGTCGCCCGCCGTTTCAATCATTTGTACGGCCGCACCCCGGAATTCGAGCAGGAAGTCATTGCCGCGCTCAAGAAGCTGGGTCCGACGGCCAAGCCCTACAAGGAACTGCGTCAGCGTTATCAGCAGGATGGCGATCGCGAAGTGCTGACGCAAGCCGAAGCCTTCCTGGCTGGTGCCGATGCGCTGAATATCAGCGATAAAGAATCGCTCTGGGGCTGGCTGGTGGGTTCCGGCAAGGCTATTCTGGTTGAGCCGGCCGCATTGCTGACCAAAGCCTCCAAGATGCCGGGGCTGGATGGTCAGAAAATGTCCAAGTCCTACAACAACACCATTAGCCTGCGCGAAAAGCCGGAAGACGTGGTGAAGAAGCTCAAGGCGATGCCGACCGATCCGGCGCGCGTGCGCCGAACCGACGTCGGTAACCCGAAGAACTGCCCGGTGTGGCAGTTGCACGAGGTCTACAGCGAGGATGCCAAAAAACAGTGGGTGACCGAAGGATGCACCACCGCCGGTATTGGTTGTATCGATTGCAAGAACGCCGTGGCCGAAGGCATTGAAGTGGTGCTTGCACCGATGCGTGCGCGTGCCGAAGCGTTTGCGGCAGAACCGGAAAAAATCGAACGTATTCTGCGTGAGGGCGCCGAGCGCGCCCGCGCACTCGCCGACCAGACCATGAGCCGTGTTCGCGGCGTCATGGGTCTCACCGGTGTCTGAGCGAAGACTATGACCATCGACGATCAGAACCCCGAGCAACAACCCGTGCCGAACGTGTCGGAAGAGGCGCATGCCGAATCCGTGTTGGAGAACGCGGAGAACGTTGCTGCAGAGAACGCCGAATCAATCGTTGCAGAGACAACCGGCGAAGCGGTCCCCTACGAGCGGGCCATTTCGGTCACCGTCGAAGCAGGCGAGCCGCGCGTCATGCTCTATGGTCAGCCCATCGTCGACTTGCCGCAGGATCTGTACATTCCGCCCGACGCGTTGTCGGTCATGCTCGACGCCTTCGAAGGCCCGCTGGATCTATTGCTCTATCTGATCCGCAAAGCCAACGTCGACATCCTCGACATTCCGATGGCGCCGCTCACGAACCAGTATCTGGATTACGTCGAAGCGATGCGTTCGGAGAATCTGGAACTGGCCGCCGAATACCTGGTCATGGCGGCCATGCTCATTGAGATCAAATCACGCATGCTGTTGCCGCGACCAAAGGCTGAGTTCGAAGAAGAGGTCGAAGATCCGCGTGCCGAACTCGTGCGTCGCCTGATCGAATACGAGCAGATGAAACTTGCCGCGCGCGAAATCGACGAGCTGCCCAAAGCAGAGATCGATTTCCAGTGGCTCAACGTTTGGGTCGATCGCGAAGCTGTCATTCGTCACCCGGATGTGTCAGCAGAAGATCTGCACGAAGCGTGGCGCGCGGTTGTGCGTCAAGCCAAGCTGCACACGCACCACAAGATCGCCCGCGAAGAACTCTCAGTCCGCGAACACATGGGCATTATTCTGCGTCGCCTGCGCACCAGTGAAGGCTATCTGGAGTTTGGCGAACTGTTCGATGTCACCGGCGGCGTTGCCGTAGTCGTCGTCAACTTTATCGCCTTGCTCGAGCTCGCCAAAGAGCATCTGCTGGAAATGACGCAAACCGCTGCATTCGCACCGATCTACGTGCGCCTGCCGACCGATGCTCCAGAACAATCGATGTTTGAAGTACCCGAGGCAGACGATTTGCCCGAGGAGGATGAAAGTGTCTGAAGAACAACGCTCCCTGACCGAACTGGTTGAAAACACCGAAGGCGAAGTCGCTGCCGGTCCCGTCATCGATGTCGCCGAGCTGGCCTGCATCGTAGAAGCCGCATTGCTGGCATCGCAAGCCCCGCTGGATATGCCGCATCTGCGTCGCCTGTTCGATGACACCGTCGCCGCCGATGAAATCCGTCAGGCGCTAAGCCATCTGCAGGAGCGCTGGCAGAACCGGGGTTGCGAGCTCCTTGAGCTGGCCGATGGCTGGCGGTTCCGGACGCATGCCAAGATCCAGCCGCACCTCGATCGTCTGAATCCGGAAAAGCCGCCGCGTTATTCGCGCGCCGTCATGGAAACGCTGGCCATCATCGCCTATCGTCAGCCCGTCACCCGTGGCGATATCGAAGACATCCGTGGTGTCACCGTTGCCACGCAAGTCATCCGTACGTTGGAAGAACGCGGCTGGATCGATACCGTCGGTCATCGCGAAACACCGGGTCGCCCGGCGCTCTACGCCACCACGCGCCAGTTCCTCGATGATCTGGGGCTGCGTAGCCTCAGCGAACTGCCGCCGCTAGAAACCATGCAGGCCGCGCTGGAAGGCGTGCCCGAGGTCTGATCGCCATCTATGTCCAGAAAGAATTCGCCGATTCGCCCGCCGGCCGCTAAAAAGCCGGCCGCCGCGCGTCGCGTCCCCGTTCGTACCGCGCCCACAGAAGTCGTTGAGGATTTTGACGACTTCGATGATGCTGATAGCTACGTGCTCGAAGACGATGCCGCCCCTCAGCGCAAAGCGCCGGCGGCCGCGGGTGAGCGCCTGCAGAAGCTGCTGGCGCAATCCGGTCTCGGTGGCCGTCGCGAAATGGATGCCTGGATCGCTGAAGGGCGCGTACAGGTCAATGGCCAACCGGCTACCGTCGGTCAGCGTGTGCTGCCGGGAGACCGCGTCAAGGTCAACGGTCGCCTCGTCAATCTCCACGGTGCCACGCGTGCCCCGCAGGTACTGCTGTATCACAAGCCCGAAGGCGAGATCGTGTCGCGCAGCGACCCGGCAGGCCGCCCCAACGTTTTTAGCAACCTGCCGCGCGTGCGCGGCGGTAAGTGGATCGCCGTCGGCCGACTGGATTTCAACACCAGCGGCCTGTTGCTGTTCACCACGTCGGGCGCGCTGGCCAATGCGCTGATGCATCCGCGCAACGAAATGATCCGCGAATATGCGGTCCGCGTGCTGGGGCCGCTCGATGACGAGGCCAAAGATCAGCTGAAGAAGGGCGTCGAACTGGAAGATGGTCCGGCGGCGCTATCCAGCATCGAAGATGCCGGCGGCGAGGGCGCCAACCAGTGGTATCGCGTCACCATCTTCGAAGGTCGTAACCGCGAAGTGCGCCGTCTGTTCGAGGCCGTCGGCCGCACCGTCAGCCGCCTGATCCGCGTGCGTTACGGTCCGTTTTACCTGCCGCCGCGTCTCAAGCGGGGTCAGAGCCTGCAGGTTGATGAGAAAGACGTCGAAAAACTGGTCAAATCGCTGGGTGCCGAGGCCGAAGGCCCGACCCGCAACGTCGGCCAGAAGGTGCGTGGCGGCCGTCCGGGCGGCAAGGCAGCCCCGCGTAGCCGTGGCCAGGCGCGTTCGCAGGGGCAGGGTGCTGCGCCCCGGCGCAGCACTGGCGGTACGGGGGCTGGTGAAGCCGGAAAAACTCGACCAAAGGCGAAAAAACCCTTATAATTGAAAAGTTTTGACATTCCCGTGCC
>JAGWUW010000265.1 GCA_028868235.1 Betaproteobacteria bacterium
GGTTTGCGACCAGCATCCCACCAATGATCCACGATCTGGATCAGCACCGCCAATTGCGTCGGGTTCAGGTGCAGACGGCGCTGCGCTCGCAGCAACAGAGACGGCAGCATGCAAAACCCACTGTCCATGACTTTCGCGCCCCATTTCTGGCTGGCGGGGGACTTCCGGGACTTCTTCTCCGGTGCTACATTTTCGGTCGTTGTTTCGTCTTGATTCGTGTCAGCCATTCGCGATCTCCATGCCCGGTAAATGGGCCCGTTGAGTCGAATGCACAAGGATTGACCCGGGGACATATTTAACCCCAGGGCTACGGTCATTACCGCCTCTACCGGAGAGGCGAGAGTGTCTCCTGAATCAGGACGTATGTAACCATGACGAACGTTAAGTCGTATAAGGAGCATAAGGTGCCCCAGTCAAAAATGACCTAGGGTCGCGCCTGAACTTTTTCTCCCACAGCGGTTCTCTCGGTTTCCATCAGTGTCCCGTTGCCCTCGGGCATTTGGCTTTTCCGTCTCAGCACCATCGTTCGGCACAGCTGGACGAGAGACGGAGACCCACACGTGAAACGCCCCAATCCGCTGCCACCCTGCGAAATGACTCCGGCCCAGCGTCGGAGCGAGCTGTGCGCTATCCTCGGGCTTGGCCTCGCCCGCCTGCACCTTCGGAATGTCGGCCAACTATCTGAAGAAGATGGAGACTTTCCGCTACACTTCGCGCTTGAACAGAGCGGTAGTGCACCTCCAACTCAATGGAGCAACGCACAATGAAACCCGATCCCGTCCTTGCCCGCCTGGCCGCCATGAAGGCGGCTCCGGTCGCCGAGCTGAAGAAGCAGTGGCGCGAGCTGTTCAGCGAGGAACCGCCGGCCTTCAACCGGCGATACCTCGAAAGCCGACTGGCCTACCGCATCCAGGAGCTGGCCTACGGCGGTCTCAAGCAGGAAACAGTCAGGCGCCTGCAACAGATGGGCGAACAGCTCGACGGCGGCAACATTACCACCCGCCGCGTTCGGGCTGACCTGAAGCCGATCGTCGGGACCCGCCTGATCCGGGAGTGGCAGGGGGTCGAGCACACCGTGACCGTCACCCAGGACGGTTTCGAATGGCAGGGACGCCCCTACCAGTCACTGTCAGCAATCGCCCGCGCCATAACCGGGTCGCGCTGGAATGGCTGGATATTCTTCGGCCTTAAGGATCATCGGAGGGCAGCATGAACAAACCGGTCGTCCGCAAGCTGCGCTGCGCGGTCTACACGCGCAAATCATCGGAAGAAGGGCTGGAGCAGGAGTTCAACTCGCTGCATGCCCAGCGCGAGGCCTGTGAGGCCTACATCACCAGCCAGCGTGCCGAAGGGTGGGTGCTGGTCCGCGACCAGTATGACGACGGCGGTATTTCCGGCGGCACCCTTGATCGTCCGGGATTGAAGCGCTTGCTTTCCGATATCGAGGACGGGCTGATCGACGTGGTGGTGGTCTACAAGATCGACCGCCTCTCGCGATCCCTGATGGACTTTGCCAAGCTGGTCGAGGTGTTCGACCGGAACGACGTGACATTCGTCTCGGTGACGCAGGCGTTCAATACGACGACCAGCATGGGCCGGCTGACCCTCAACGTCCTGCTGTCCTTTGCCCAGTTCGAGCGCGAAGTGACCGCCGAACGCATCCGCGACAAGTTCGCCGCCAGTCGCGCCAAGGGCATCTGGATGGGCGGTGTCCCCCCACTGGGCTATGATGTTCAGGCACGAAAGCTGGTGGTGAATGAACCGGCGGCCGCCAATGTCCGCTACATTTTCCAGCGGTTCCGCGATGTCGGCTCGGCCACACTTCTGCTGCGGGAATTGAGGGAGCGAGGCATCACGACCCGGCAAGGGAAGACGATTACCAAGGGCTACCTGTATCGCCTGCTCGCCAACAAGGCTTACATCGGGGAGGCCGTCCACAAGGGCAACAGCTATCCCGGTGAGCATGAGGCGATCATTGATCAGGAACTCTGGGATGCGGTGCGCGCCATCACGAAGGAAAGCCCTCGGACCCGGGCAAACCGTGCGCGCGCCAATACGCCTGCCTTGCTGAAGGGACTGCTCTGGGGTTCGGATGGCGGGGCGTTTTCACCGACCCACTCCTGCAAGAACGGCAAGCTCTACCGCTACTATGTCAGCCAGACGCTGCTCCGCCATGGAGCAGGTTCCACCACGGTGGGGCGCGTGCCTGCCGCCGAAATCGAGGGCGCGGTCGTCAACCAGCTGCGGGCCGTGTTCCGGCAACCGGAAATCATCATCGGCGCATGGAAGGAGGCCGTCAAACACGCGCCCGCAATGACCGAAGCTCAAGCGCGGGAGGCCCTGATCAATCTGGACCCGATGTGGGATGACCTGTTCCCGGCCGAGCAGGCCCGGATCGTGCAGCTACTGATCGACCGGGTCATCGTTGGCAGCGCCGGTCTCGAGCTGAAGCTGCGGGTGGACGGGCTCGATGCGCTGGCCCGCGAACTGCAGGTGCCGGAACTGGAGGAGGCAGCGTGAACAAGGTCGTGACAATTCCCGAGACACTGTCGATCCACATTCCGTTCCAGATCACCAAGCGCGGGGGCCGCAAGGAGATGGTTCTGCCAGCCGGTGCCCAGCTTCAGCGCCCCCGCACCGACAACACGGTGGTCAAGGCGCTGGCGCGAGCTTTTCGCTGGAAACGCCTGCTGGAAACCGGGGCCTACACCTCGGTGTCCGACCTTGCGGAGAAGGAAAAGATCGGCCTGAGCTATCTGACCCGGGTCCTGCGCATGACGCTGCTGGCCCCTGACATCGTCGATGCCATTCTCAACGGCCGGCAGGGCGACGGGATCGATCTTGCCATACTGGCCGCGCCGTTCCCCAACGAATGGGACGCGCAGCGGCGACATTTTGGCATCGACGCCTGATGGGGTGCATCGCGGTCGAAAGCACGCATCCTTTTTGCTGACGGCGGCGACCCTGGCTTGCTATCGCAAGCAGCATGACCAACGTCCGCGCCGTCGATAGCTTCACCGAGATCGCCACCTTGCGCATCACGCTCAAGGATTCTGACCCGCCGATCTGGCGCGAGGTTGAAGTGCCGACCTCGATCACCCTCAAGGTCCTGCATGATATCGTCCAGGTCACCATGGGATGGCTGGACTATCACCTCTGGCAGTTCGTCATCGGCGGTCAGACCTATGGCCTGCCCACGGACGAAGACTGGGGCACAGCGCCGCGCAAGCCCGCCTCCCGAACCCGTCTGCGTGACGTCATTGGCCCGGGCACCACGCCGATCGATTACACCTACGACTTCGGCGACAACTGGGAACACGAGCTCGTTATCAGCGATGTGCGTCGCGGTGATCCCGGCAAAGCCTACCCCCGCTACATTGGCGGTGAGCGAGATTGCCCGCCCGAAGATTGCGGAGGCATTCCCGGCTTTTACGAGATGCTGGAAGCCAGGGCGGATCCAACCCATCCGGACCATGCCGAGATTAGCGAGTGGCTGGACGAATACGACCCTGACGAGCTGGATGTTTTTCCGATCGAGGTGGCGCTCGGCCGGATTGCCGCACGCCGCAATGCGGCGGCCAAGCGTATTCTGAAGCCGGCAAACGACTGAAAGGCCTGGGGCGCGGACAGCGCCACCCCTGCGGCGGGTTTACCGCACGGGCTGATCGCATCCGTTGACGAATCACAGCAACAGTGTTCTTTTTATGTTCCATTCATCCTGGAACCTGAAAAGTGCTGCGCTTCGTCGAATATCCCACCCCGCTCGAACTGCCTTTGTTTGGCTCGCCTGTAGAGGCTGGCTTCCCAAGCCCGGCCGATGACCACATCGAGGGCAAGCTCGACCTGAACGAGCATCTGGTGCGGCGGCCGGCCGCAACCTTCTTTGTGCGTGCGGCCGGGGAGTCCATGCGCGGCGCCTGATCCGGCATCCGCCACTCGCCGGAATGGATGGAAACCGCACTAGATCGTAACTACTCACTATGGCCATCCTGTCGATGCTGATGTGTGATGGGCCGTCACCCGCGGCAAATCGATTGCTTCCTGGTAATGCAATCGGCTCATCTACGCCTTGACGTGGCGCTTACCCGATCCTAAAAAATA
>JAGWUW010000266.1 GCA_028868235.1 Betaproteobacteria bacterium
CAACCTGTTCCAGCGCCTCGAAGCCGCCAGCCCCGAACTGCGAGGCGAAGTCTTCCGCGACTACCTAACCGTCCATTTCCGGCTCGAACGGCCGGAGGACATGGGTTTCGCCGGCACCCGGAAGGGTCGGGCCAAAGCCAGCTACATCAAGATGATCCGCGGCTGGAGTTTCGATGCCGATAGCCGCGAAGGTGCCGTGCTCAAGGGTTGGGTCGAATCCCGCTTCGGCCTGACGCCGCGCTGGCACGGCCAGCCGCTACGCGATCCGTCAGGCACCGCCTATCGTCGCTATCAGGAAATGCGCGCTCAGGGCCTGTACGGAACCAACGCCATCGAGGCCCAGCTCGACCTGGTGTACGCCTTCTGTCAGTTCGAGTTGGCGAAACGCCACCCTAGTGCCCGCCATGTCACGTTGTATCGCGGCGTCAACCGGCTCGCTGATCACGAGGTGCTGGAAAGTCGTGGTAAAGGGCATCACGTCGTGCTGCTCAACAACCTCAATTCCTTCACTTGTAGCCGTGAGCGGGCTTGCGAATTCGGCGATTACATTCTTGCGGTGGATATTCCCCTCACCAAAATCTTCTTCCATCGTGGCCTGCTGCCCGGCGTATTGCTGCAGGGCGAGGATGAATTCCTGGTGATCGGCGGGGTCGCAGAGGTGACTTTGTCCCCCCCGTGAATCGCTTGCCTGCGGGGGTATTCCGGGAATTTTTCACGATTTGGACAAAACATCGTTCGTCTATGACTTTCGGACTATTTTTCGTGGCCGCCTGGGGGTATGCTCTGCGCAATTTTTTTGCCATGACAGGCTGCGCAAGACATGAAGATACTGCTGGTCGATGATTCCCGCGCCATGGCGATGGTGATGTGTGCCCGCCTAGAATCGTTTGGTCACGAGGTTTGCCATGCGCTCAATGGCCAAGCGGCGATCGACCTGTTTCAGGCCGATAGCTTCGACCTGATCCTGATGGATATCGAGATGCCGGGCATGAACGGCTTCGAGGCGACGACCCGTATCCGCGCTTTGGAAGGCCATGAGCCGTGGGCATGGACGCCAATCATCTTCGTCACCGCTACCGATACTGACAGCAATTTGGTCACCGCCATCGAAGCCGGTGGTGACGATTTTATTTCCAAAACCGTGTCGGAGGCGGTGCTGCAGGCCAAGATGAAGGCCATGTCGCGGATTGCCGGACTGCGCTCGCGCCTGTCGCAGGCCAATCGCAAACTGCAGGATCAGGCCAACCGTGATGGCTTGACCGGGCTCCTCAATCGCCGTGCCATGGACCTGCAGGTCGATACTCAATGGGAGCTTTCCTCCCGCGCCGGTCGTCCGTTCAGCCTGCTGATGATCGATGTAGACAACTTCAAACTCTATAACGATCACTATGGCCATCTGGCCGGCGACGAGTGCCTGCGTGCCGTCGCCAACTGCATCAACCAGTGCGTTCAGCAGGCCCATGATGATCGCACCGCGCAGGGGGCATTTGCCGCCCGCTACGGTGGTGAGGAATTCGCGGTAGTGATTCCCGCGGTATCGGCCGGCGTTCATGCCGGTCTGGCAGCTTGCCTGGTCGAGGCGGTCGCCTCCCTGGGCATTCCCCACGAACAAAATGCCGATTTCGGCGTGGTGACTATCTCGATTGGCGGCGCCTGCATCGATCCGGCTGCCGGGCACGTCAAGACACTGTTCAGGCAGGCCGACGAGTTGCTCTACAAGGCCAAGGAGAGCGGCCGTAACCGGGCTGAAGTGTGCTGATCCGTCCTTTTGCTCTGTAGGTAAACCGACAATCACTGCCGCTTGATTGGCGGAAAAGGCCGTGGCTGCGTGGTTCGCCAACGGGCCTGGATTTTGCTGGAAAGGGTTTGCCCCAACCCCAGAGCAAAAGACATGACCCCAGAATTGCGCGAAAAACTGCTGACCGGACTCACGGACGGTAGCATAGTTCCCTATCTTGGCCCCGGCGTGTTGGCCGATGTCAAAAACGTGGCGACCGGTGCCTCGATTCCGGCCGACAGCGACTCGCTGATCTATGCCATGAACGACGGCAAGCCGATGGCACCCAAGCTGATGTACGAATTCCCACGTGCTGCGATGAACGTCGAACTGAAGCGCGGGCGGAGCACCGTGACCAAGTTCCTGAGCCGGGTCTACGGCGAAACGCGATGGACGCGTGGCGCACTGCACGATTGGCTGAAGGATATTTGCCCGCACTACGTCATCGACATCAACCGTGATACGCAACTGCAGGACTCCTACAGCGATATCCCGCATAACCTGATCGTCGGCATTGCCCGTATCGGTGGCACCGATTTCCGCTACAAGCTCTATTTCTGGAACGGCCAGTCCTACCAGAAAACCGAAGTCATCAATCCGGCCATTCCCGTCCTGTTCAAACCGATGGGGACTCCCAAGCCGGAGGCGGTGTACATCGCCTCCGATGCCGACTACGTCGATTTCATCACCGAGCTGATGGGCGGCTTCTCGGTCCCGCCCGAGGTCAAGGAACTGCGCAAGGGCAAGCAGTACCTGCTGATGGGCATGCGCCTCAACCGCGACACCGAGCGCATGGTCATGGCCGACATGATTTACGCCGCCGCCCAGCCGGCCGGCTGGATCTTCATCGCCGAGCCGACCGAGAAGGAAAAACGCTTCTGCAAGAAAGTCGGGCTGGAAATCATCCAGTCCGACGTTTTCGAATTCGTCGGCGCCGCCGTTCCAGCCTGATCCGCTTCATAAACAGGGAGAAATACCATGCTGCTCAATAGCTACGAACCGTACTTTTTCAACTCCAATTTCCGCGAAGCTGCCAGCGATGCCGGCTGGGAAGCCTACCGTGGCGAGCTGGTCGTTGTCGAAGGTGAAGTGGCCGACGACCAGGGGCGCCGCAAACCCCCGGTTGCGCTGTTCAAGCAGGCTATCGTGCTGGGTCTGGGGGACGAGCTGAAACTGCTTTCCGGTTCGCTCGAAGAGCTGCAGCACTGGCCGGCCCTGTTGGAAAAATTCGGCGGCGGCCTGAACCCGAGCACCGTAGCCGTGATGTTCACGGTCAATATCCCTAAGCCCTTCGTCTCCGTCGTCAACGGTGCTACCGTGGCTTTCATCCCGCTGACCGAAGGCCTGTGCTGGAACGAACTGATCGACCTCGTCGCGCTGGAAAAAAGCGATTTCAAGGGGCAGGGTGCCGCCGACAAGGTCGTTACCGTCTTCAATGCCTTCAAGGGATACCAGTACAAGTATCCCGAAATGAGCCTTGAAGAAGCCTTGAAGACGACCAACAACGCCAAGCGCGAAACCCACGGAGCAGTCTGATGCCGTGGAGCGAGCACTTTGCGCTCGGGGTGGCGGACATGGACGCCACCCATCGCCAGTTCATCGAGATGGCCGATGAACTGCTCGCCGTACCGGACAATGGCTTTCTGGCCTTGTTCGAGCAGCTGCAGGACCATACTATCCGCCATTTCGAGCACGAAAAAACCTTAATGAGAGCCTGTCATTTCCCGGCTATCGGCGAGCACGAAAGCGAACACCTGCGCGTTCTCGGGGAAATCGCCTATTTCGCCAACGGCCTGAGGCGCGGCCGACTCAAATCAGCCCGCGAATACGCTCGTGGCCTACCAGCCTGGTTTGCAACTCATCTCGCAACAATGGACGCAGCGCTGGCATCGTGTTTGAAGAGGATGCTCTAGGCTAGGGGGGGACGGCCTGCGGTGTGTCAGAAATACACCTCCCAGGTAGTCAGAAAATGGACGCTTGGGGGCCACGCTGTCTGAGGAAATTCACGGACGAATGTAGCGGATGCGACTCAAGAAGATTGCTTCAGGCTGGCGTGCTGCATGACGAGATTGCGACCGGCCTGCTTGGCTTCATATAGCGCCTTGTCTGCGGCGAGGACCAGTAGCTTGAACTCGGTCCCGACATCCAAAGAATCGGCAATCCCTATGCTGATCGTACTTTGCAAGCCTTCTCCGTCGATCACGAATGGGTGGTCGGCATAAATCTGCCGTAATCGCTCTCCAAGTGCATAGGCTTCGACTTTGGTCGTAGAGGGCAGCAAGATGCAAAACTCTTCGCCGCCATAGCGGGCAAAATA
>JAGWUW010000267.1 GCA_028868235.1 Betaproteobacteria bacterium
GTCAGGTTGGTCGTGCGGCTGTAGATGATCTGGATACCCAGGTCGGTCGTAGCCGAGACCGAGATGACACCCGCGCCGTTCTCGACCACGAACGAGCCGGGGACGAGCAGCAGCGCTTCCTTGCGGAAGAAGGTGTTCAGCGGAGCCGCAGCAGTGTTCAGCCAAGTGATGTTCGCGCCGTTGGCCGGAAGAGCCGTGACGGTCTGATACTCAACTTCGGCATCGCTGGTGCCGAACACGATGGCCGGGTAAATCCGGACGGTGTTGGCAGCGGGCTTGCCGACCACGCGGAAGGTCTGGAGCTGGCCAGTGTCCTGCTTGGTGATCATGTTGACCGAGTTGACGCCCGCGATCGTGAAGGCGTCGCCGACCTTGATGTTGGCGTAGGTCGTGGCGGTGATCACAAGGTCCGTGTAGCGGTTGTCCTTGTTGTTCTCGCCGTAGGTTGCGTCAACGGTGGTCGAGGCCGGAACGGTCTTCTGGTTCGCACCGTTGACGGTCGTGGCGCCACCGCCAGCAGCCGCGAGGTTGATCGACTGGTCGAGCTTGTACACCTCGAAACCAGCGATGTCCGACGCGACCTTGGCCTTCTCATAGGCCGACTGCGAACGGGTGGTGGCTTCCGCGCGGCTTGCGAGGTTGCCAGCCATAGCGTTCATCACGCGCGGCGCGAAGAAGGCCAAGCGATCGCCCTGCGGGACGCCGATCTCGGTGAAGCGAGCGTCGGCCTCGGCCACGTCATCAAAGCCAGTCGCCGAGGTGGTGCGCTTGATGAAGTTGGCGCCCTGGAGAGCCACGGTGTTCAGGATCGACAGGTTAACGTCGCTCGCAAGCTTCTGCTTGGCCGACTTGCCCCACTGACCCAGCGCGTATTCGTTACGCAGGTCGTAGCTGGAAAACGACTTCGACGAATGCTTGTGGTTGCCCACGTTGACCGGGACGTTGAGCTGCGTCACATCGCCGAAGTGGCCGGTAGCGTCGGTGCCATCATAGCTGCGACCGATCATCGGGGCCGGAATCCAGAACTGGTCACGAGCGCGGCTCATGTCCTGCGGGTTCGGGGCCGGATAGTTCTCGGCGCCCTTGGCGATAACCAGCATGTCGTCGAAACCATCGACGAGCTGGTCAAACATCACAATTTCCTGCTTAGTAAGAGATGCGGCCATTAGTCTAGTGCCTTCCGAAGATGAGCGTAGTTCCCCTTGCGGATGAGATATTCAGCGGCGGCTTTGATAATTTCGGGATCGTCGCGGAGGTTGCCGATTCCAGTATTGCAGCCACGGCACAGAATGCCGCGCACTTCGCCGGTCGCGTGATTGTGATCGATCGCTGCCGACTTCTTCGTGCGTCCGCGCGGCTCAAGCTGAGCACCGCAAACGGCACAGCACCCATCCTGAGCATCCCACAATTCGTTGAATTGGGCGGACGTTATGCCGTAGTGGCGCTTCAAATTGCGCTCACGCTGGCGTTCCAGATTTTCAGGGTCTGCTAGGTACTGCTGGTTATACGCGCGGGTATATTCTGCGCGTTCGGCATTCCCTTTGCGCCATTCCCGGTCATAAGCGCGCGCCTTCGCCCGAGCTTCCTCGGGGTTCTTTGCGCGCCAGCGACGGAGGTTTTCCCTCTGCCGCTCCCGCTTCGCCGTCAATTTCTCGTCTGATTGGGACAAGAGTGCGCTCGTTGAGAGAATGGGTTGCTGCCGATTGCTCGGCTTCCGGGCTCTCTCAGGGACGCACCCTGGTATGTCTGAACCTGCTCGCGGCGTTAAGGCAGCCGGGGGCCAGTATGCGCAGGCGTGACGGTATTATAATACCTCCACGCCCGCGTCAAGTTATTCCGCTAGCCAGCCCTCAAGCTTAGCCAGAGCCGCGCAGATAGCGCGCTGCTCGTCGCCCTGCTCTGGTATCCATGATTCAAGCTGGCGGAGGTTCGGGTGGTGAGCCTGAATGACCCACCGCCCGGTTGCGTGGCGCGTGATCGTGATCGCGCCAGGGGCAGGAATCACGCGGCGTTCCGAAGCTGGCGCTTAAGGTTCATGATCTCGGTGCGATCGGTGATCTTGCCCGCTGCAAAGTCGCGCTCGAGTTTGTCGATCTTCGCTTCAACGGCAGACGAGGCAAACGTCCCGGTGGCGCCTCGCACCTTGGATTCCGGGGCGGGCGGGCGCTTCTTGCTCACCTTGATCTCCCTTTCGAGAATGCCGACCCGCGCCGCGAACTTGGCGAGGTTGTCGATACTGGCCAGCTCTTCCAGCTTGGTCTCGGACCGGCCAAGGGCGTAAAGCAGCTTTGCCGGGTTGTCGGTCGCGTTGATCAGCACGGCGATCTGCTGGTCGGACAGGCGATCGCGGACGGCGCTGGCCCGGTCCTCATAGTCCGTGACGCCGAGCGCGCGGACCTGCTGCTCCACCTGCTTGGTCTGCTCTTCCGCCTGACGCTTGCGGGCGGCTTCCCGCTCCTCGTTGCGGCGCTGCCATGCGGCATGTTCGACGATCGCCTTCTCGCGCTCTTCGTAGAGCCGGTCAAAGCGGTCCTGATCGTAATCAACCGCCTCAAGCGAAGGCCGGGCAGGGATCACCGGCTCCGGATCATTAGCCTCTGCTGCCGGTACCTTCTGGCGTACCTGACGCTGGAGGGTTCGCACCTGGTCACGCAGCTTCTTGACCAGCGGCGTGGCGTCGGCCTCTTCCTCTGCGTCTTCGTCACCAAACGTAATGACGACTTCGCCGTCGTCTTCCTCGGCCTGTTCGGTCGGCTGCTCTTCGTGCTGCTCGGGCTCTTCGTCCGCGAAACCCACTTCCTGTTCTTCCGTCAGGTCAAGCGGCTCGCGGTCGTTCTCGGCTTCGATACCCATAGGTTCCCCTATTTTGATCAAGCCTCACCGCCTTACTGTATCAAAACACTGCTACAGTCAAGCGGCGTCAAACAACTTGTTCACATGCTCGGCACCGACCTGCGGAGGCGGAATGTCCGCTTCGATCGAGGTCTTGCGAGCCTGCGCGAGCGTAAGCACGGTCTTGGCCTTGCTCTGCTCGGTGTCAGCCGCCAGCTTTTCCGCCTGAGCGCGCAGGGCGTCAGCCTGAGCGGCAAGCGCCTGCTGCTGCGGATCGGGCTGCTGGTTCTGTGCTGCGGCCTGCGCCTGCTGCTGTTCCTCGGGCGTCATCTCATCGAGGCCAAGCGGAACCGCCTTCTTGTGCGCCCATTCCTTGAGCGCATCAATCCCTTCGCCGTCCATGTTCTTGATCGCGGTCAACATGGCGGCCTGAGCAATCTCGGGGTCGATTGCGGCAGTCGCCTGAGCGATCGTCACCATCGTGCGAACGGTCTTGTCGCGCCGGGTCGAGGTGGCCTCGGTCACATCGGCGACCACGTTGAACTTGCCGACACTGAGGTCATAGCGGCGCGTCGTCTCGCCGGTTGCCGCGTTGGTGTAAATCTCATGCAGGGTCGCGGTTTCGGTCGTGCCTTCTTCGTCCATCGTCTCGACCTCGCGGCCTTCCTCGACGTAAATCTCGCGGGCCATGCCTTCGTAAATCTCGCCCATGCACTGAACGGACTGCTTGAAGTTGTCCATGTACAGGAACGACTTGGCATCCACGCGGCTCGCCGCAATGTCCATCGCATCGCCCGAGACGTTCGACTTGATCTCCATCGAGCCATCGTCGCCGTTCGTGATCTCGGCAATGTCCGCGCCGGTCTGCTGGATCAGCGCGCCGACAACAGGCGGAACGTCAGGCGGCTTGATATAGGCGACCGGGCCAGCCTGGACGATCTGGCCAGCGTCATCATAGAGCGGGTGGGCGAGCGCATACGGATGGCGCTCGATGTTCATGTTCTGCCAATGGGTTTGGAGGCCCTTGACCTGATCTGGCGCGAAGATCGGAACCTCACGCGCGGCAAGGCTGGCAGTCTCGGCGAGCTTGCTGATCTGCGCATTGTACAGGCGCTGCGGGTCTTTGGCGTCCCGAACGTGGCCCTTGAAGCGCTCGACGTTATCGATGAACACGCGCTTCCCGTAAAACGGCACGATCGGGATGCGCGAGCCTGCGATATAGCCGCAATCCTCCAGTACCTCGGCGCCGCTCAAAA
>JAGWUW010000010.1 GCA_028868235.1 Betaproteobacteria bacterium
ACAGATACCCGATTCTCAGCTCGCCATCTTTGCCGAGTGCGCCCACGCGCCCTTCATTTCCAGCCCGGATGATTTTATCGACCGGGCACACCGCTTCCTGAATGACTAGACCCTCCAAGGCACGCGTCCGGCAATCCTTCGAGCGCGCCGCCCCGACATACGATAGCGCTGCTCAGATACAACGCCGTATCTGCGACCGACTGCTCGATATGCTGCCACCACTGGCGGTAGATCGCCTGCTCGATGCCGGCTGCGGGACCGGTTACGCCCTACCCCTCCTATGCCGGCACTTTCCACAAGCCCTGGCCATCGGGCTGGATTTATCACCGGCCATGCTGCGGCGGATCGCGACACCCTGCAGCCGGATCTCCGGCGATCTCGAACACCTGCCGCTAGCCGCTGGCTGCGTTGACCTCTATTGGTCCAGCCTCGCGGTCCAGTGGTGCGAGTTGCCGCTTGTTCTGCGCGAAGCCCACCGCCTGCTGCGCCCAGAAGGTGCCTTGGCTTTGGCCAGCCTTGGCCCCGAAACCTTTCATGAGTTGAGAACGGCTTTCGCCGGCGTGGACGAATATCGCCATACCCTGGCCTTCCACAGCGCCGATGAGGTTCGGTACATGGCCTGCACCGCAGGTTTTGCCACAGTCGATGTCCAGCACCAGACCGAAATCGCCCACTACCCCGACTTCAAATCCCTGCTCCGCTCGGTCAAGGCCGTCGGTGCCAACCAGATCGGTGTCGGCCGGCGCACCAGTCTAATGAGCCGCAACACCTTCCTGCGCGCCGAAGCGGCCTACGAAGCGCAGCGGACAAGCCACGGCCTGCCGCTAACCTACGACGTTATTTCCCTACACGCCAGAACATGAGCCAAGCCTATTTCCTGACCGGTACCGATACCGAAATCGGCAAAACATTCGTCACCTGCGCCCTGCTCCATCGCGCCCGTCGCGACGGCCTACGGGCAGCCGGATTGAAGCCTATCGCCGCTGGTACCGATGTGGCCGGACTGAACGAGGATGTCGAAAATATCCGCGCCGCAAGCAGCGTGGAGCTGCCCACCAACTTGATCAACCCGTACTGTTTCACCCCGCCCATTGCACCGCATATCGCCGCCGCCGAGGCCGGCGTGCGCATCGACTTTGCTGCCATCAAGTCAGCCTGTGAGACAGCCCGGCGACAAGCAGACTGGATCATCGTCGAAGGCGTTGGGGGATTCTGCGTACCGCTCGGCGACCGGAAAGGTAGCGACGATCTGGCCGTCGAACTGGATTTGCCGGTAATCATGGTTGTCGGTATGCGCCTCGGCTGCATCAGCCATGCCCTGCTCACGGCAGAAGCCATCGCTGCACGTGGTCTGCATCTGGCCGGTTGGGTGGCCAACCGCATCGATCCCGCCATGTCCCGCTTCGACGAAAACCTGGCAACGCTAAAGTCCAGGCTGACCTCCCCCTTGCTCGGCGTCGTACCCCATGCACCTGCGGGTGGCGCAGCAGGCGCCGCCGACTACCTGCTGCTACCCGCCTAGCGCGGCCGCAACTTCATGTAAGCGCGACTGGAGGTCACCGATGGCCGCGGCAAGGTTGGCCAATTGGCCGCTCTTGGCGGCACTTTCGATCATCATGGCAGCGTTGGCACCGTCCTCATCCGAGAAGGTAGCCAGCAAGCCCTTGATGGTATGTGCCTCGCGCTGGACGACCTTGGCATCTCCAGCAGCGAAGGCGGCGGACAAGGCTGAGCAGTTGTTATCGACATCGTCGAGAAACATGGCAACCATCATCTCGTAAATTTCCGCGTCGCCGCCCAATCGTTCAAGAATGGAATCACGGTCCAGCACGAAGGTTCCAACCATTTTTGTCTCCCTGCCAGCGCCATCCGGCGCGGCAACTCATGTTCAGATCAGCGGTACGTCTTCGTCGCGAAAACGCTGACGAATCTCCAATATATTTTCCCAACCGGCCAGAAAGGCCTCAATGCACAACGGGTCGAAATGCTTGCCCCGCCCTTCCTCAAGAAAGCGACAGGCATCGTCCAGTGACCAGGCCCGCTTGTAGGGACGTTCCGAGGTCAGGGCATCGAATACGTCGGCCACCGCCACGATGCGTCCGAGCTGCGGAATCTGGTTTCCTTTCAGGCCGAAGGGATAGCCGGAGCCATCATATTTCTCGTGGTGCGAGATCGCCACTTCTGCCCCCGCGCGCAGGATTTCGGAACCACTGTCCTTGAGTAATTCGTGCCCGATCCGGGCATGCCCCTTCATCACCTCGAACTCTTCCGGGGTCAGTTTTCCCGGTTTAAGCAAGATGTAATCGGGAATGCCGATCTTGCCGACATCGTGCATGGGAGCGGCTTCGAGAACCAGTTGCTCCATCGCCGGGCCGAGATCGAGCCCGCGCGCGATGATTTGCGAATAATGGGCCATTCGCTGGATATGGGCCCCGGTTTCCGGATCGCGAAATTCGGCCGCCCGCGACATACGGAAAATCAACTCTTTTTCTCGATCCCGAATTTCACGCGTTCGTTCGTTTACTAGGACAGCCAGGTGTTCGGCGCGGTCGGCCAGGAATTTCTGGCCGGTTCGCAGAGAGAGCATATTGCGCGCCCGAGCGGAAAATTCGATCCGGTCGATAGGCTTAGTCAGGAAATCATTCGCCCCACCAAGCAGGGCATCGTATCGGACATCCTTCTGATCGTTGGCTGTGATCATCAGTACCGGAATTTCGTCCCGGCCATGCAGGGCTCGAAAGGCGCTGATGAAACGCAGACCGTCCATTTCCGGCATCATGTAATCGACAATGACCAGATCCGGCTCACTGGTACGGCACCATTCAAGTGCAGCCAGCGGGTTGTCGAACAGGACCGGGGTGCACTCTCCGAGCTTGAGGACCAAGGCCTTGATCAGGGTCAGGTTTATGTCGCTGTCATCAATGATCAGGACGGTATGCATGGTATTTACGGCTTGCGGGACGGTAGTTGCCGGCAGTATATAATGCCCCGCCATGAAACTGCTCTTCGACCTCTTCCCCGTCATCCTCTTTTTCGCTGCCTTCAAGTATTCGGAAAAGAATCCCGAAACCGCTGCCACTTGGGTGGCAACGTTGCTCGGCTCGGCACTCGTCGACATCAAGCAGGCACCGATCCTGCTCGCCACCGTTGTCGTCATTGCCGCCACCGTGGCCCAGATCGCCTGGGTGCATTTCCGTCACGGCAAGGTAGACAAGATGCTGTGGGTCAGCCTTGGCTTGGTCGTCGTCTTCGGCGGCCTGACGCTGTTCTTCCAGAATGAAGCCTTTATCAAATGGAAGCCGACCATCCTGTACTGGGTATTCGCAGTCAGCATGGCATTCAGCGCGCTGATTCTCAAAAAGAACCCGATGAAGGCCATGCTTGGCGAACAACTGACCCTGCCTGAAGCCGTCTGGCACAAGGTCACGCTGTCATGGATTACCTTCTTCGTCATCATGGGCGTGCTCAATCTGGTCATCGCCTTTAATTTCCCGACCGATACCTGGGTCAATTTCAAACTGTTCGGCGGCATGGGCCTGATGATTGTCTTCGTACTCGCCCAAGGCATGCTGCTGTCCAAATACATTGAGGAAGAAAAATAATGCTCTACGCCTTCATTGCCGAAGACCGCGCCGGCACCCTGGATCAACGCCTGGCTGCCCGCCCCGCCCATCTCGAGCGCCTGCACGCCTTGCAGGCCGAGGGGCGTCTGATTGTCGCCGGTCCCTGCCCTGCTATCGACTCGCCAGATCCTGGCCCGGCCGGTTTCTCCGGCAGTCTGATCATTGCCGAGTTTGCATCGCTGGAAGCGGCCAAGGCTTGGGCCGATGCAGACCCGTATATCGCCGCCGGCGTTTACGACAAGGTCACTGTCAAACCATTCAAGAAGGCCCTGCCGGCGTGAGCGGCGATACCATTGAACTGCTACGCCAGCGCCTGGCTGTCCTCGAACCAGTCTCGCTATCCATTCGCGACGACTCCCACCTTCATGCCGGACACGCCGGCGCCCGCGACGGTGGTCATTACCAGTTACAAATTGTTGCACAGGTATTCGCCGGGAAAAGTACCATTGCCCGTCATCGCATGATTTATGATGCAGCAGGCGATCTGATGCACGGCAGGATTCATGCGCTCAGCATCGTTGCCGAAGTGCCTGACGAAGTATAATTTTCAAGTTATTCCGTTCACCCAAGGATAGATACATGCTCAAGCTCTCCCGTCTGGCCGCCCTGCTCGTCGCTGGCGCCGTCGTTTCCGCCCCGGCTCTTGCTGCCGACAAGGGCAAGGCTTTCGCCACCGTTAACGGTCAGCCGATCCCGCAAACCGTCTATAACGCCTTCGTCGCTGAACAGAAGGCCCAGGGCGCCCCAGACTCGCCGGAACTGCAAGGTGCCGTTAAGGAGGAACTGGTTCGTCGCGAGATCCTCGCCCAGGAAGCCAAGAAGAAGGGCCTGGACAAGAACCCGAACATCCAGGGCCAGATCGAACTGGCCAAGCAGGCCGTGCTGATCCGCGCCTATCTGTCCGATTACGTCAAGGCCAACCCGATCAGCGAAGCCCAGCTGAAGGCTGAATACGAAGTGATCAAGAGCAACCTGGGGAGCACCGAGTACAAGGCTCGCCACGTGCTGGTCGAGAAGGAAGAGGAAGCCAAGGCCATCATCGCCAAGCTCGACAAGGGCGAAAAATTCTCCGAATTGGCCAAGCTTTCCAAGGATCCAGGCTCCAAGGACAAGGGTGGCGAACTGGGATGGAGCTCCCCGGCTGCTTACGTCAAGCCCTTCGGTGAAGCTCTCACCAAGCTGAAGAAGGGTGAATACACCAAGACTCCGGTGCATTCCGACTTCGGTTATCACGTCATCCAGCTCGACGACTCCCGCCCTGCCAACCCGCCCCCGTTCGACCAAGTCAAACAGCAGCTCCAGCAGCGCGCCAGCCAGCAACAAGTCGAAAACCTGGTCAAGGAACTGCGCAGCAAGGCGAAGGTGGACTAAAGCACAAGCCTGCATGCGAAAATTGCCACCTGCGGGTGGCCGAAATGCCCACCCTCGGTGGGCATTTCTTTTTGGGGAGGGTATCATGTTCAACCGCCTGAAAAAATTGTTAGGCAAGACGACTGGACCGACTGAGCCTCCCAGTTCGCCCTCCGCGACTGAAACCACTTCCGATACGTCGTTCTTTGTCCGCCGCGACGCCATCTTCGATCGCGAGAACCGACTGTTCGCCCATATTTTCCGGATGGGACAGGCAAGCGTCGCCGCCAATGCCAAAGTGGAAGTCCAGCGCTGCTTCGACCGGCTGTTGCTTGATTCCCTAAAGGCTAGTTCGGAAGCTTGGAACAGAACGCCAGCTTTTCTGCCAATCAGTTCGGCCAGTCTCGATTCGCCCACGCTGGAACGCCTCGCAGGCAACAACGTGATCTTGCTGCTCCAACTGGCACCGGATGCGGAGGCAGACCGTATCGGCGAGGCCATCGACCAATTACGGGAGCAAGGTTTCCGCTTCGGCCTGTTCCGCCAGCCGAAAAACCCAGCCTACGCAAAGATCATCCAGATTGTTGATTACGCCGCCATTGACGTCGAAAATAGCGAGGCTAATTCTATCCGCGACTTTTCGGCTGCCGTGCGGGCGGGTAACCGCGCCCCCCCCGTCAACCTTCTTGCCTGCAACATCGAGACAAGCGACGACCACCAGCTATGCCTGCAATGGCATTTCAACCTCTGCCATGGCAAGTTCGCCGAACAGCCAACTGCTCTACGGAACGAACCCAACGGTGACCCGCACAAGGCGCAACTGCTCAACCTGTTGCGCCTTGTTCAAGGAGATGCCGAAACGGCCGAAATCGCGGCCGCCATGAAGCTCGACCCAGTACTCAGCTTCCGTATTATGCGCTACCTGAATTCGCCAGCCCTGGCTCTGACTCGCCAGATCGATTCACTCGAACAGGCACTGATTATCCTTGGCCGGCAGCGCCTCACCCGGTGGCTTGCGGTCCTTTTATTCTCTGTCCGCGAACCGCAACTGAGCGACTGGTTGCTAGTCGAGAATGCGCTGACTCGCGGCCGCCTGATGGAAATCCTCGCCGAAAAGCAAATGCCCGGCCAGCAACACGATCCGTTGTTCCTCACCGGCATTTTTTCCTGCCTTAACAAGCTGCTACATCGGCCACTGGCCGATATCCTTGGCACCCTGCCAATCGCCGACGAGATCCGCCAAGCCCTGCTGGAGCGCAGAGGTCCCTATGCAACACTCCTCGCTGTCGCCGAAGCAGCGGAATCTGTGGAGCAGTCAGGAATGGCTGGCGCAACTCAGGCTGCCGGAGTCACTCCGGATGCGGTGAACCGGGCGCTGCTTGCCGCAACCGCCTGGGCCAGCGAAGTCACCGAATATTGGGAATGAGCACCAGGCCGTATCACCCCCCCTGAAAAGCCGCTTTAATTGGCAAAAACTTGATGCAGGTTGCGGAAGGAAAATCCGGCCCGTGGCTAAATTCCGGTCTAATGACCGTCCGTTTCCTTTTTATTCTCTCCCTGCTTCTGAGCCCGGCAGCGTTCGCCGACCAGTCCTTGCAAGCTTGGCTCGACACCGCGCTGCCCGGCACTGTTTTGCGCCTGCCTGCCGGCACCTATCGTGGCCCAGCCACGATCAACAAACCGCTGACGGTGGAAGGCAATGGCAAGGTTGTCATCGATGCCGGAGGCCATGGCACGGTACTCACCATCAAGGCCGATCACGTGACAGTGCGCGGCCTGACTCTGCGTGGCAGCGGCGATTCGCATGATGCCATCGACGGCGGCATCATGGCCGAAGGCAATGCTCTGCTGATCGAGAACAACGTGCTGGAAGACGTGCTGTTCGGTATTTCGCTACACAAAACAAACGACAGCATCGTACGCGGCAACCGTATTCGCTCGCGCCCCGTCGACTCCGCCGAACGAGGGGATGGCCTGCGCCTGTGGTACAGCACCGGAAACCGCATCGAGAACAACGATATCGCCCAGATTCGCGACATCACCGTAAGCAATGCACCGCGCAACCGCTACACCGGCAATACCATCCGCAACAGTCGCCGTGCCTTCAACTTCCTGTTTTCACACCGCAGTTTGGTGGAAGGCAACCTGCTGGAAAAGAACTCGACCGGCATCATCGCCCTGAACTCGGACGGCATGATCATCCGCAACAACCGCATCCTGCACGCCATAGACGCCTCGGGGGCCGGTGTCGCACTCAAGGAAACCTCCGCCGCGCTGGTGCAGGACAACGAGATCGTCCACTGTGCCCACGGCATCATGGCCGATTCGCCAATGAATCCGCTCAACCGCATCGTCTTCATCAACAATGTCATTGCCCACAACATCACCGGCATTTATTTCTACGGCGCCAAGGGCGGCCACATCGCCATTGACAACACCTTCAAGAGCAACCTGTGGCCGGTCACCATCATTGGCGACGGCGACCCGATGAACGATGTCTGGTGGGGAAACAGCTGGGACACCTACGAAGGTTTCGACCTTGACGGCGATGGTTTCGGCGATACACCGCACGAGCTGCACGTCTGGGCCGACCGTATCTGGCTGGAAACGCCAAGCGCAACCTTTTTCCGGAATTCACCCGTCCTCGAGTTGCTGGACTTCCTTGAGCGACTTGCCCCTTTTTCGGCCCCCTCACTGGTCCTGCGCGATACTGCACCGCGCATGCGAAAGCCCTAATCAGTGCGCAGGTTGGCGGCTGATCAGCCCAGCCAGTCCAGCAAGTCCTCGATTAGGTCATCGACAGCACCCAGGGAAAGATTGAAATAGGCGCAAGCCGATTCGGCTGCCTTGGCCCATTCCTCTTCGTCTGTCCCGTTATTGTGGAGGCGTGTGATGTGCTCGGCGAGGACATTGATGGCAATCAACGCACGCGAGATATCGGCGATACTGCCTGGCTTACTGAGTACGCTGTAATCATGGTGGTAGAGCACGCCTTCGGAAACGAAATCGGGCAAATGCCAGCGCTTGGACAGGAAGTAGCCGACCACCGCATGATTGGTTCCCAGTATCTCATCCTCAACTTCGGTGAACATCCGCTCCTCGCAGGCATTCGCTTTGGCCAACACTTCCTTGGTTTGCGGAAAACGCTTCATCAGCAGCGGGATGCCGCAGTCGTGAAAGAGACCGAAGGTATAGGCAACATCAGGGCGCACGCAGCGGAGGCGTTTGGCGAGTTCGGCTGAAGCGCGTGCCGTCAATGCTGAGCTTTCCCAGAAACGCTCCAACGAGATGTCCTGCTCTCCAGCCAACGCCAGCTTCAACAAATGGCCGACGACCATGTTGAACACACTGCGCATCCCCAGCACGTTAATGGCCTGCATGACGGAAACCATTTTGTTGCCGGTGGAAAACGCTGGTGAATTAGCGACCAGCATGACATGCCCGGACAAGGCGACGTCCTTGCTGATCAGAAGGCCGACCTCACGCTGATCCGGAATATCCTTCTTGAGTTCGGCATCCAGTTCGATCAGAACAGCGGGGCACGGGGGAATGTCCACCCCGTTCAGCATGCTTTGCATGAGTTTTTCTTCTGGGAATGCGTTCATATGCTCTCTTTTACGGACACCTGGGAAGCGATTGCTTCACAGGGCGACCCCTCCATCTGGCAAGGATCATGATACCAGTACGCCGTCAGCATGGGAAAGCCATTAGCATTACAATTGATACTCGTCGCCGCCGCCCTGCATGGCCATTTCGACAACCCGCTTCGACAAATGGGGTGCGAACAGGGCGATCAGGTCATAGTCGTAACGCCGCAGATAGGTACCGCGGCGCAAGGCGATGCGCGTCGTATTCGATTCGAACAGATGGCCGGCATCGAGTGCCGCCAGACCCGCATCGCGCTGCGGATCGACAGCCAACGCCGAAATAATGCCCAAACCGAGCCCCAAGCTGACGTAGGTCTTGATCACATCCGCATCCAGCGCGGTCAGCGCAATATTCGGTTGCACACCGATGCGCTCGAAAGCTCGGTTGATGCGTGAACGACCGGTAAAGGCCGTGTCGTAGGTAATGAGTGGCCAGCGTGCCAGTTCGTTCAGCGACAGGGGTTGCGACTTGAGGATAGGGTGGTTTTCAGGGGCAATCACGCAATGCGTCCATTGACGTACCGGCAGCGTGATCAATTGTGGGTACTGATCGAGCGCTTCGGTAGCAATACCGATATCCGCTTCACCAGCCACCACCCATTCGGCAATCTGCGTCGGACTGCCCTGGTGCATTTCCAGCTTGACCGAGGGATGCTGGGACACGAAGTCGCGAACGACGACCGGCAGGGCATATCGAGCCTGTGTATGCGTGGCGGCCAGCACCAGCCGCCCGCTATTACCGGTGGCAAACTCGGCACTTGCTCGCTTGAGGTTTTCTGCCTCGCGCAAGATGCTTTCGGCGATACCCAACACCACCTTTCCCGGCTCGGTGACCCCGGTGAAGCGCTTGCCACTGCGCTCGAAAATAGCCACCCCAAGTTCGTCTTCGAGCAGCTTCACCTGTTTCGATATTCCGGGCTGCGAGGTGTACAGCCTCTCGGCTGCTTCCGAAACATTCAGCCCCTGGCGCTGAATCTCGACGATGTAACGGAGTTGCTGGAGTTTCATGGCCGCACTTAATAACCGGGAGATATAACAATCTAACTCAATATTCTTTTTGATTCAAATTAGCGCTGCTAGGATGCTTTCCCATGGATTATCTCTATACCCTTTCAGGTTTCGCAGTTGGCGCAATCGTTGGCCTGACCGGCGTCGGTGGCGGCTCGCTGATGACGCCGCTACTCGTTCTGCTATTTGGCGTGCATCCAGCCACCGCAGTTGGCACCGACCTGCTCTACGCAGCCATGACCAAGGCCGGAGGGACGGTAGCGCACGGCCGGAAAGGGCATATCGACTGGGCAATTACCGGACGCCTCGCTGCCGGCAGCATCCCGGCTGCTGCCATCACCATTTTCGTTCTATCGCACCTACCAAAGGGCAGCAATGCCATTGCCGCTGTCGTGTCACATGGCCTCGGCTTTGCCCTGATGCTGACAGCCATCGCGATCACGTTCGGTCGCAAACTGCGCGAGTATGCCGGCAAACACGAAGAATCCGCACTCCGTCAATGCTGCCTAGGCAAGATCACTGTCGCTGTTGGCGCCATCCTGGGCGTGCTAGTGACTATTTCATCAGTGGGTGCGGGCGCATTGGGTGTCGCTGCGCTGTTTTTCCTCTACCCTAAACTTTCACCGGTGAAGATTGTCGGATCGGATGTCGCCCATGCCGTTCCGCTCACTCTGGTCGCCGGCCTGGGTCACTGGATGCTGGGTGGCGTTGACTGGACGCTGCTCGGTGCCCTGCTTCTCGGTTCGCTACCCGGCATCTGGGTGGGTAGCCATCTTTCCGCCAAAGTGCCGGAACACATCCTCCGCCGCATTCTGGCCTCCATGCTGGTGCTCATCGGTACCAAGCTGGTTTTTGCTTAAGGACGTTTCATGTACAAGTATGATGCCATCGACCGCCAACTGATCAACGAACGTGTTGCCCAGTTTCGCGATCAAGTTCGCCGCTGGAAAGCCGGCGAACTGAGCGATGACGAATTCCGCCCGCTTCGCCTGCAGAACGGCCTCTACATCCAGCGCCACGCACCGATGTTCCGTATTGCCGTACCCTACGGCATGATGAACTCAGCCCAGTTGCGCACCCTGGCCAAGGTTGCCCGCAAGTACGATCGTGGCTATGGTCACTTCACGACCCGCCACAACCTGCAACTGAACTGGCCGAAGATCGAAGACGTACCGGAAATTCTTGCCGAATTGGCTGAAGTCGAGATGCACGCCATCCAGACTTCTGGCAACTGCCTGCGCAACATCACCACTGATCAATTTGCTGGCGTGGCTGCCGACGAACTCATCGACCCGCGCCCGCTGGCCGAGATCATGCGCCAGTGGACAACCTTCCACCCGGAATTCGCTTTCCTGCCGCGCAAGTTCAAGATCGCCATTTCCGGCACACGCGACGACCGTACCGTAACCTGGTTCCATGACATCGGACTGCGCCTCAAGCAGATCGATGGTCAGGTCGGCTTCACAGTTATCGTTGGCGGCGGTCTCGGCCGCACACCGGTCCGTGGCGAAATCGTTCGCGACTTCCTGCCCTGGCAGGACATCCTCTCCTATTGCGAAGCCATCCTGCGCGTTTATAACCGCTATGGCCGCCGCGACAATGCCTACAAGGCCCGCATCAAGATTCTCGTCCAGTCGCTTGGCATCGACGCTTTCCGCGAGCAGGTCGAGGCCGAATGGGCACACGGCCGAGGGGGACCGATGACCATCACCCAGGCCGAATATGACCGCGTCGCCGCCCACTTCACCGCCCCCGCCTACGAGGCAGTCGGCGAAGTCGAACTGCCAGTCGACAAGGCCTTCCAGCGTTGGCTGGAACGCAACACCCAAGCCCACAAGATGGCCGGCTACACCGCTGTCACGCTGTCACTCAAACAACATGGCGTTGCACCAGGCGACATTACTTCGGAGCAGATGGAAATCGTCGCCGACCTAGCCGATCGTTACAGCTTTGGCGAATTGCGTATCAGCCATGAGCAGAACATCATCCTGGCGGACGTCAAGAAGTCCGATCTGCCGGACGTATGGCAAAAAGCCAAGGCTGCCGGTCTGGCAACGCCCAATATCGGCCTGCTGACCAGCATCATCTGCTGCCCCGGCGGCGATTTCTGCGACTTGGCCAACGCCAAGTCCATCCCTATCGCCACCGCCATCCAGGCGCGCTTCGACGATCTGGACTACCTGTTCGATATCGGCGACCTCGACCTCAACATCTCCGGCTGTATGAATGCCTGCGGTCATCACCACGTCGGCCACATCGGTGTGCTTGGTGTGGACAAGAACAACGACGAGTTTTATCAGGTCACCCTCGGCGGCCGTCAGGGCAACGAAGCCAAGCTCGGCAAGGTGATTGGCCCCTCTTTCTCGGCTGGTGAAATGCCGGACGCCATCGAGAAGATCATTAAGGTCTATCTCGAAAATCGCCATGCCGACGAGCGTTTCCTCGATACCTTCGATCGCATCGGTATCGACCCGTTCAAAAACCGTGTTTACGAAGGCCGCGCCCACGGCAAGGCTAAGACTGCAGAAGTGGAGGCCGCATAATGGCGCAACTGATCAAGAACGGCGCTCCCGCAGCCGATACCTGGACGACTCTGGAACTGGCCGACGGCGAAAGCCCTGAATCCGTTCCCCTGCCAGCCGGCGACGTCATTTTCCCACTCGCTGTCTGGCAAGCGCGCAAGGCCGAAATCGCCGCACGCCCACGCATTGGCCTGCAGTTGCAATCGGCCGACCGTGTCGAGGACGTGGCCGACGACCTGGCATCCTTCGCCATCATCGCTGTTCACTTCCCAAAATTCGTCGATGGTCGCGGTTATTCGACTGCCGCCCTACTCCGTCAGCGCTACGGCTATACGGGCGAACTGCGTGCCGTCGGCGATGTGCTGCACGACCAGCTGTTCTTCATGCGCCGCGTCGGCTTCGACAGCTACGCACTAAAGGATGGCAAGAGCCTGCCCTACGCCATCGAGGTGGGCTTCAAACCTTTCAGCAACACCTACCAGGGCGCCACCGACCAAGCCCAACCCTACTTCCGCCGCCGTGCCTGAGAATCCAAAATGTCGCCCAGTCTGCTTAATATAACCCCGGAACTGACCGCCAGCGTCGCCACCAAGACCAAGGCAGTCAAAGCCCTGCTCACCGATATCGCCGACAACTGGTCACCTGCCACCTTCGCCAACAGCCTGGGCGCCGAAGATATGGTGCTGACCGACCTCATCGTCAAGACCAAGCTACCGATCGAAATCTTCAGCCTGGATACCGGCCGCCTGCCACTGGAGACCTATGATCTGATGGCTGCGGTGGACAAGCAATACGGTCTGAAACTGAAGATCTATTTCCCGCAGGCCGAGGAAGTGGAAAGCTACGTTCGCCAGCACGGTATCAACGCCTTCTACGACTCCGTCACTCTGCGCAAGGCCTGTTGCTACGCCCGCAAGGTCGAACCGCTGAAGCGCGCCCTGGCCGGCAAACGCGCCTGGATTACCGGACTGCGTGCCCAGCAGGCCGCTACCCGCGTCGGTTTGCCATTCCGCGAGTACGACGAAGGCAACGGCCTGGAGAAGTTCAATCCGCTCTCCGACTGGACGGAAAAGGAAGTATGGACCTACATCAAGCAGCATGCCGTACCCTACAACGCCCTACACGACAAGTTCTACCCCAGCATCGGCTGCGCTCCGTGCACCCGTGCGATTTCGCCAGGTGAGGATATCCGCGCTGGACGCTGGTGGTGGGAAAACCCCGACTCCAAGGAATGCGGGTTACACGTAAAAGGCTGATCACCGCAACACTGTCTGTTCTACCACCAAGCCCAGTCATACGCTGGGCTTTTCTTTGTGGATGGGTGATGTATGCTGCACAAAACCCATTTACCATGCGAAGTACATGGAATTTTTTCGACTTCAGCATGATGGCAAGCAATCCAAGCTATGCTGAATCCGTTGAAAAACGACTGACATAATTATTCAGATAGCCCGCCTCCAACGATGTCCGGAATCGCACACAACAACAATACCCAGCCCCGACGCTGGAAACTCTATCTATCCCTTACTGTTCTGGGCCTTGGTGCCGTCGTCGGTACCGCCACCTGGGTAGAACTGCAGGAATCGACCTTCCAGGCCGACTATTTCACCCGACTCGCCAAAACCTCGACCTGGAAAGTCGAAGCGGGTGAAGACAAGAACATCTGGCTACCCAGTGCCGGCCCCTATGAGCAACGCCTGGGGTACGCCCAACTCAAGACATTCCTCCCACGCATGGCTGGTGCCGGCTTCGCTGTCACGGCCCAGGCCCGACAATCCCAAGGTTTTCGCGATATCGTCGGACAGGGCCACTTCCCGATTTATCGCGAAAAATCGCGGGCCGGCCTGACCATTCTCGACCGCAACGGCCAGGCCCTCTACGACAGCCAGTATCCTCGGGTGCAATACGCCGACTTCGAGGCCGTGCCGCCCGTGCTGGTTGAAGCCCTACTGTTCATCGAAAACCGCGACCTTCTTGATCCTTCCGCCCCGAAACGCAACCCGGCCGTCGACTGGGGCCGTCTGACCCGGGTCGCTGCCGGCCAGGCTATGCGCCACGTCAACCTGGGCGGGGGACGCGCCGGAGGCAGCACGCTGGCCACGCAGATCGAGAAATTCCGTCACTCTCCCGGCGGTCGCACGCGTGATACCGACGACAAGTATCACCAGATGATGTCGGCAGCCCTACGCGCCTATCAGGATGGCGAAGAAACCCTGCCGGCGCGCCGCCGCATTGTGCTCGACTTCATCAATTCCGTGCCTCTCGGCGGGATTCCCGGCTATGGCGAGGTCAACGGCCTCGGTGATGGCCTGTGGGCTTGGTACGGCCAGGATTTTGCCAAGGTCAACCAGTTGCTGGCGGACCCCAAGGCGGATCTGACCGCACGTGCCAATGCCTTCAAGCAGGCGCTGTCGCTCTTTGTCGCCCAGCGCCGCCCTTCGGGGCTACTCGGCGATACCACCGGTCGCCTTAACGCCCTGACCGACAGCTACATTCGCCTGCTCGCCGAAGATCAGTTGATTCCGGCCGACCTGCGCGAGGCTGCCCTCAAGGTTGAAATCCAACCAGCACGTCAGGCGAGACCTGGCGAGGAGGTTTCGTTTGTCGAACGTAAGGCAGTCAACGACATTCGTGGCTACCTCAGCGATCTCCTCGATGTCGAAAATCTCTACGCTCTCGACCGCTACGACCTGACCATCCACACCACCCTTGATGGCCCCAGCCAGCAAGCGGTGACGCGCATCCTCAATCGCCTTGCCGATCCGGCCTTCCTGGCCTGCGCCGGCCTCAAGGAAACCCGCCTGCTTGACCAAGGTGATCCCAAGCAGGTCAATTACAGCCTGACTCTCTACGAGCGTACGCCAACTGCCAACGTGCTGCGCATCCAGGCAGACAACCTCGACCAGCCGCTCGACATCAACGCTGGCACCAAACTCGATCTCGGTTCCAGCGCAAAATTCCGAACCTTGGTCTCTTACCTTCTGGTTGTCGCCGATCTGCACAAACGCTACGGCGCCATGCCAGCCGAAGAACTGGCCAAGCTGCCGCACCACCCGGCCGACCGCCTGAGCAACTGGGCAATCGACACCCTGCGCGCCAAACCGGAAATGCCGCTGGAAGCCCTACTCGAAGCTGCCATGGAGCGCCACTATTCAGCCAACCCCGGTGAAACCTTCTTCACCGGCGGCGGCATCCACCGCTTCGGCAATTTCAAGCACGAAGACGACGGCAAAAACCCCAGCGTGGCCGAAGCACTTGAACAATCGGTCAATCTGGCCTTCGTCCGCATCATGCATGACGTCGTCCATTACCACGCTTACGAAGCTGTCGACGCCCCGGCGCGGGGGCTGCGCGACAAGGATGACGACGAAACCCGTCAGGCCTTTCTCAACCGCTTCGCCGAGCGAGAAGGCCTGGGTTTCCTGCGCACCTACTGGCACAAGTACCGCGATGTGGCTCCTGAGGATCGACTGGAATTACTCAGCGACTCAGTACCTGCCCGCCCTGTGCCGCAAGCCGCTGCCTACCTCAGCGTGCTACCCAAGAGCGATTTCACTAGTTTCACCGCCTTCATGCGCAAGCAGCTCGGCGACAAGGCAGGTACCGATGCCAGCCTGCGTAAGCTGTTCGACGCCCACGCCACCCGCCAGTACAGCCTGGCCGACCAGGGCTACCTGGCCCGGGTACATCCGCTTGAACTGTGGCTGGTCCGCCATCTGCAGAGCCAGCCGAAGGCCACGCTCAAGGATATTGTCCCAGCTAGCGTCGAAGCCCGACGCGATGCCTCGAAATGGCTGTTCGCCCCACGCTTCAAGCATGCTCAGCAAGTGCGTATCGATATTGTCGTCGAAGTGGCGGCTTTCGAGCGTATCGCCGAAGAGTGGCGGAGCCTTGGCTACCCCTTCGAGCACTTGGTGCCTTCGCTGGCAACTTCGATCGGCAGTTCCGCCGACCGACCGGCTGCCCTCGCCGAACTGATGGGCATCGTGGTCAACGACGGTATTCGCCGCCCAACCGTACGCATCGACGAACTCCGCTTTGCCGCCAACACACCCTTCGAAACGCAACTGCAGCGGCAAACCGAAGCCGGCCAGCGGGTCATGCCAGCCGAAGTCGCCCAAGTCACCCGTCGCGCCCTGCTGCGCGTGGTCAACAGCGGCACAGCACGACGCATCAAGGACGCTTACAGGGACAACGACGAAAAACCTCTGGCTGTCGGTGGCAAGACGGGTACCGGTGATCACCGCTCCAAGGTCATCGGCGCCGATGGCAGCGTGCGCAGCGCCAAGGTCATGAACCGCGCCGCCACCTTCGCCTTCTACATTGGCGACCGCTTCTACGGTGTAGTCACCGCCTTCGTTCCCGGATCAAAAGCAGCTGGCTACGATTTCACCTCGGCCCTGCCGGTACAGATCATGAAGGAAATGGAGCCCGTTCTACGCCCCCTGATATCCGATCGCCCGGCGGCAGAAGGTAAATGCAAGGGGTAAGATAGGCTGCTCCTCCGTAAAAACCACACTATGCTGCAGCGCAACAAAATGGTAGGCTTTATGCCATAAAATCACGCGATCTAAGCGAGCAACAGCATGAGTGAAATCGATCTGAAACGTTTTTTCCTCGAACAGGTTCGCCTGTTCGAATCCTTTCCGGCCGAAAAGGTCGAGGAAATCGTCATCAAGTCTCGCCTGGCGACTTTCGAGGGCAACGAGGCCATCCTCGAAACCGGCGATGAGGGCAAGGTGTTCGGCGTACTGATCAGCGGACACGCCGAGATCTCGATGACCGACAACACCGGAACACGCAGCGTGGTCAGCCAGCTGGAAACCGGCGACGTATTCGGCGTGCTGTCGCTGCTCACCGGCGAACGCGTCACGGCCGATGTGATCGCCGGCAACCGCTGTTTCGCCCTGATGATCCCACAGGACGTGTTCAACACCCACATCCTCACCAATCCGAAGGCCGTTGCCTATCTTTCCCGCCTGCTCGCCGAGCGCACCCGCGCCATTTCGCTCGACCAGGCCAATGCCCCGGCCAAATCAGACGACCCCTACGCGTTGTCCCTGCACACTAACCAACCGGGCAAGGTAGTGGTCCTCAATGTCGGCATCAGCCAGATTCATTTTGGGATCTACGACACCGAAGAAAGCGGTGCCGACGTACACGGCATCATCGATCATGCTGACCAGCAGGTCACCCACATCTCGGTCATGGTCGGTCCGCAACAGAAGAGCATGGAACACGTGCCCTTCAGGCTCTCCGACCTGTTCAAGGTGATGCAGGAAGCCACTGCTCTACTAGGCCCCGCCTTCACGTTCCACCCTGAGGACGTCACTGCCATCGGCCACCGTGTCGTGCATGGCGGGAACAAGTTTTCCAGCTCGGTCGTCATCAGCCCGGCGGTGATCGCCGACATAGAGGAACTGGCAGTCTTCGCGCCTATGCACAATCCGGCCAACGTCGCCGGCATCCGCGTTGCCCAAAAGCTGTTCCCGAATGTTCCGCAAGTCGCCGTCTTCGATACCGCCTTCCACCAGACGCTCGCCCCCTATGCCTACCTATACGGCCTGCCCTACGAGTTGTACAAGCAACACGGCATCCGCCGCTACGGTTTCCACGGCACCTCGCACCGTTATGTATCGCTGAAGTCGGCCGAAGTGCTCAAGCGCCCGCTCGGCGAACTGGAGATCGTTTCCTGCCACCTCGGCATCGGCGCTTCGCTGTGCGCCATCGACCATGGTCGCTCGATCGACACCACCATGGGCATGACGCCGAGCGACGGTCTGATCATGCCCAGCCGTTCAGGCAGCATCGACCCGGCCGTGATGATCCACCTGATGGAACAGCACAAGATGTCGCCGGAGCAGTTGTCCACGCTGATTAACAGCGAGAGCGGCCTGAAAGGCATTTCCGGCATCTCCAGCGACATCCACGACATCGAGGCAGCGGCAGCCGAAGGCCATCACCGCGCCCTGCTTGCCCACAAGGCCTACTGCTACCAGGTGCGCAAGAACATCGGTGCCTATATGGCGGCCATGGGTGGCATCGACGTCCTTGCCTTCACAGGCGATGTCGGAGAAACGAGTGCCACCGTGCGCAGCCTGGCTTGCCAGGGCTTGGAGTTCATGGGCATCAAGCTGGACGAGGACAGAAATCGCAACCTCGGTCGCGTCGATGACTTCGCTGTGATCTCAGCCGATGATTCACCGGTCACCGTACTGGTCGTCGCCAACGATGACGAGCGCCTGGTTGCCTGGGAAACCCTGCGCGCCATTGAGCGCAACGCCCTACTGCTGACGGCCAATGCCGAAGATGCGCCGATTCCGGTGGAGATTTCCGCCCACCACGTGCATCTGTCGCAAGCCGATGTCGAGGCACTATTCGGCCCCGGCCACCAACTGACACCGAAGAGCGAACTGTCGCAGCCTGGCCAGTTCGCCTGCGAGGAGCAGGTACATCTGGTCGGCCCCAAGGGCCGCATCGCCAAGGTCCGCGTCCTCGGCCCAACCCGCAAGGAAACCCAGGTCGAGATCGCCATGACCGAGCAGTTCAAGCTCGGCGTGCAACCGCCGATCCGTCAGTCCGGCGACCTGGCCGGTACACCTGGTATCACGCTGGAAGGGCCATATGGCTCAACGACCATCGAGCGCGGCGTGATCTGCGCCCAGCGCCATATCCATATGACGCCGGAAGACGCCATGCGCTTCCACGTCCGCGACAACTATGTCGTCCGCGTCCGTATCGAAGGTGAGCGTCAGCTCATCTTCGGCGATGTGGTTGTCCGTGTCAGCCCGAGCTTTCGCCTAGCCATGCACATCGACACCGACGAAGGCAATGCCGGCAACATCCAGACCGGCATGCTCGGCTACATCGAGGAAATCCAGAGCCGGCATTAGGCATGTTTGCCATCAGCGACGGGCTGTGCACCAGCTTCGGTGACAGCCCTCTAAGCCGGATTCAGCGACCGGCCCTGTCCAACCATTTTGCCAACACAGTATAGAGATTCAGCGGATCAACGGGTTTCGGCACAAAATCGTTCATGCCACCCGCCAGGCAGCGTGCCCGGTCCTCGGAGAACGCGTTGGCCGTAAGGGCTACAATGGGTATTTCCTTCCCACTCTCCATGATC
>JAGWUW010000268.1 GCA_028868235.1 Betaproteobacteria bacterium
AACTGCCTAATGCAGAGACACAGAACAAAAAAAGACCCCGCCACGAGGGCGGGGTAACAGGGAGGTCTCGAATCGGGGGAAATTCGAGAGGAGGGTAACTGGTTCAGTCCTTTTTGCGGTGTTTCAGCAGGACGCGGGCGATGGCGATGATGCCACCGGCGGCAATCGCGGCAATGGCTGCCTTGAGCGGTTCAGCCTGTCCTTCGGCGAGCCAGTCGTAACCGGTAATCCCGACGAAGACACCGAGCGATTCGCTGATCGGCAGATTGTCCACAAAAGCCATCAGTGATCCTTGCGGACGGGAATGGTGGCTAGAGCGGGTTGTACGGGGGCCAACTCGAACAGGTAGCGGCGGGCGGCTTCGATAAATTGTTTGATGTTCATTTTCATTTCCTCGTCATCCTCTTGATGGGTTTTGTTTTCTGACATGCCTCGCATTCTAGAGAGGCATGCGCCTACCGTCTGTTGCGCCAGCGTTGCGCCGAGGTAACGGGTTTTGATCTTCTGTGACGAACTGTAACTGGCCGGAGATGGCCTACTGGTGGGCTTTCCAGCTCAGGGTGAAGCGGGCGCCGCCGAGAGGTGAGGAATCGGCAGTTGCCGTGCCGCCATGCAGTTCGAGTACGCGGCGGGCTATGGCCAGGCCGAGACCGTAGCCGCCGGTCGAGCGGTCGCGCGATCGGTCGAGGCGGGTGAAAGCCGAGAACACATGTTCGCGCTCTCCCGGTGGGATGCCGATACCGTCATCGTCGACGTTTATCCGGATATCCTCGCCGACGATTTCGGCATTGACTGAGATACGCTTGCTGGCGTACTTGAAAGCGTTGCGAAGCAGGTTGCGCAGGGCGTAGGGCATGGCCTTGCGATCAAGGTCGACGCAGAGATTTTCGGGCAAATTGCCGATATCGACGCTTACCACTAGCTGGCGCCCGAGTAGGCGGACGGAGTCGACTTCGTCGGTGAGCCATTCGGCAAACTTGACGCTGGAAAAGTGCGGCTCTGGCGCTTCGCGCTCGAAACGGGCATACGTCAGGCTGGTATCGATCAGTTGGTCGAGTTCGTCGAGATCGGCTTCCATCATTGCCCACAGACGCTCGCGTTCTTCACGTTCGTCGGTTTCCGTCAGCATTTCCAGCGCGAACCGCATGCGGGCAATCGGTGTGCGCAGTTCGTGCGAGATGCCGCAGGAAAGTTCGCGATGAGTTGCCAGCAGTTGGCGAATACGATCGGCCATGCTGTTCAGGGTGTCGGAAAGGGGGGCGAAGAGCTGTGTTTTGGCGGCTGGTGAGCGGGCATCGAAATGGCCGTCACCCAAATCGCGGGCAGTCTGGCGCAGGGTTTCTAGGTCGCGCCAGACCGGGCGTATCCAGAACCACAGGGCGATAGCGAAAATGACGCCGATCAGGCTCCAAGTCAGCAGGCGCAGGCGCAGTTCAAGCGGTAGCCGATCGGTCAGCTCAGGATTGCGATTGGAGGCCAGCGGACCGACGACCAGAACCTGGCTGGTCGTACCGAGGCGATGGTACATGATATCGCCGTCGTGGTCGATGGCGATATCCCCTGCATCCAGTTTGCTGACTTGCAACGGGGTTAGCGTGCGGTCGAGCGAAATACGTTCGACGATGCCCAGATTGTAGGAGAACTTGTCGTCGATCTCACCGATCCGTTTTTGCCATTCGCGCCGCGGATGGCGGAACAGTTCGTCTTCGATCAGCGTAATCGTGCCGCGCATGAAACGACGGGCGTAATCGTCGGTAATGCCGCGTTGGGCGGTAGAGATGACGAAATCGGCTGTAAAGGCGATGGCCACGAAGGAACCCATGGCCAGCAGATAGAAATTGAAGAAAAGCCGTGAGAGGCTGTAGCGACTACCCCGCCAGCGTGGTAGCGAGACCCGGAACAGCGACCGGGCGAGTCCTTGGTTGTGTTCCTTGCTCGCCTTGCCTTCTGCTGGCGTATCAGTTCCAGTCATGCTTGCTGAACAGATAGCCTTTGCCGCGTACAGTCTTGATGCGAGTCGGATTTTCCGGGTCGTCGTTCAATTTCTTGCGTAGTCGCGAGATGCGGGCGTCGATGGAGCGATCCAGGCCGTCGAAGCCGATACCTCGCAACTCCTGCAATAGGTCGTCGCGGGATAGGACGTTACCGGCATGCGTGGCGAGCAGCCACAACAGGTCGAACTCGGCAGTCGTCAAGTCGATGGTCTGTCCGGCCAGTGAGGCAGTGCGGGTTGCCTGGCTGATCCGGAACTGGCCAAAAGTCATGTTGTCCGCTTCGCCGGTCGGGGTGTCGCCGGGCGTTGGCAGGCGGCGGAGCAGCGCCTTGATGCGGGCGAGCAGGACACGCGGCTGGACGGGCTTGGCAATATAGTCGTCGGCACCCATTTCGAGACCAAGAATCTGATCGAAATCCTCGTCGCGTGCGGTCAGCATCAGGATCACGCCGCGATACTGGGTGCGCACGGCACGGCAGACTTCGAAGCCATCCTTGCCGGGGAGCATGACGTCCAATATGACCAAGTCTGGGTGTTCCGCCAGAATGCGCGCTTCGGCAATATCGCCGCGCGGTTCGACGGAAACCTCCAAGTCGTTTTTGGTGAGGTATTCGGCGGTCAGTTCAGCCAGTCGTTCGTCGTCTTCGACAAGTAGGATACGTGTACTCATCCGCTAATCTTAACGATCAGTCGGGCTGTGGTCCACCATAGTCCGCCCCCAACGGGTGTTTGCCATTCGCCGCTATGGAGTTGCCTTGGCTTAGAATGCCTGTTCGTTAATATTTTGGAAGCTGCTGATGATGTGCTCGAAAGTACCAGCCCGGGCGTGGTTTGCGACATTGGGTGTCGGTTGTCTTGGCCTGGTGGCCGTGGGGATGGAATTGCAGAATTTGTTGCGCCTGGCGCCTTGCCCCCTGTGTATTTTTCAGCGTCTGCTCTATATCGTGATCGGTTTGGTCGGTCTGCTTGGCTGGGCTGTTCCGACAGGACGCCTGCTCTGGTCTGCACTGACGGTGGGGTTGGCAGGGGTGGGTTTTGGTGTGGCTGCCTATCAGACCTGGATGCAGGCTTACCCGGACTTGGCTCCAGAGTGCAGCTTTACTGATCCGAATGCCATCGAAAGTCTGGTCGACTGGCTGGGTATGCAGATGCCATCCTTGTTCCTGGCGACCGGATTTTGTACCAGTCGGGACTGGGTACTCCTCGGCATGTCGATGGCAAACTGGTCGGTACTCGTCTTTGCCGGCATAGTCGTTTACGCCGTTCTGCTGTTCCGGAGAAAAATCTAGAGTTAGAAAAACAAAACCCGCCGAAAGGCGGGTTTGTCGAATGCCGGAGTTTGCTGAATTACTTCAGCTTAACTTCCTTGTAAGCGACGTGCTTACGGGCCTTCGGATCGTACTTCATGAACTCCAGCTTTTCAGGCGTCGTACGCTTGTTCTTGGAGGTGGTATAGAAGTGTCCGGTGCCAGCTGTGGATTCCAGCTTGATCTTTTCGCGACCGCCTTTAGCCATTTTTCGTATCCTTCCTTATTAGACTTCGCCGCGGGCACGCAGATCGGCCAGAACGGCTTCGATGCCCTTCTTGTCGATGATGCGCAGACCGGCGTTGGAAACGCGCAGACGCACGAAGCGGTTTTCAGTTTCGACCCAGAAACGACGATACTGCAGGTTCGGCAGGAAGCGGCGCTTCGTTTTGTTGTTGGCGTGGGAAACGTTGTTCCCAACCATCGGGGCTTTACCCGTGACTTGGCAGACTCGCGCCATGATGGTGCTCCAGAATTCGCTAGAAGAAAGCCCGTGAGTATAACCAAAAGTCCCGAATGGGATCAAGGGGTTTCTGTATTTTCATAACAGGCCGCGCTCGGCAAAGGATAGCGGCAGGGTGTTACCGGCGACGATGAAATGGTCGAGGACTTTGACATCGACCATGGCCAGGGCGTCCTTCAACGAGCGGGTAAGCATTTCGTCGGCCCTGGAGGGGTCAGCGACACCAGAGGGGTGATTGTGCGCCAGAATCACGGCGGCTGCATTATGAGAAAGCGCGGCCTTGACCACTTCCCTCGGGTA
>JAGWUW010000269.1 GCA_028868235.1 Betaproteobacteria bacterium
ACCGCCCACAAAACCCGTAACCTTCGGGGTGTTCTTCACCAGATGCCAGGAATCGTCATCCATGTCCATTTCGCACAGCACATAGCCCGGAAAGAACTTGCGCTCGGAAATGGCCTTCTGACCACCCTTCATTTCAACGACTTCTTCGACCGGAACGAGAATCCGGCCAAATTTTTCCTGCATGCCCAAACGGGTAATGCGCTCCTGAATGGCGCGCATTACACTCTTTTCGAAGCCGGAGTAGGCGTGTACGACGTACCAGCGTTTGCTCATGATTTCTTCCAGCCCAGCACCAAGTCGTAGAGAACCCATTCGAGGCTCTTGTCAGTCAGATACAGGAAGACCGCCATAACCACAACGAAGGCAAAAACCGCCCCGGTGGTTTGCATGGTTTCCTTGCGGGTCGGCCAGACAACCTTCTTGGCCTCAATCACCGCCTCGTTGCCAAAAATGAAGAAGCGCTGACCCGGCTCGGTTTTCCAAGCCACGACAACTGCCAGCGCCAACCCAACGAGGACCGCCAGGACGCGCAAAATCATTGCCTGCTCGGAGAGCAGATAGAAGCCAGCCACGCCAGCAACCAGGACAACTAGCGCTAGCGCAAACTTGATCTTGTCAGCCATGACGTTCGCGATCTTTAAAGAGAGTGGCAGGGGCGGAGGGAATCGAACCCCCGACCTTCGGTTTTGGAAACCGGCGCTCTACCAATTGAGCTACACCCCTGCTGCAGAGACACTAAAGCGCCCCGGTGTTCCGGAGCGCCTTTGTTACTTTACAACTATCGATTACTCGATGATCTTAGCGACGACGCCGGCGCCGACGGTACGACCGCCTTCGCGGATGGCGAAGCGCAGACCTTCTTCCATGGCGATCGGAGCGATCAGCTTGACCGTCATCTGGATGTTGTCACCCGGCATGACCATCTCCGTGCCTTCCGGCAGCGAGATCGCACCAGTCACGTCCGTCGTACGGAAGTAGAACTGCGGACGGTAGTTGTTGAAGAACGGAGTGTGACGACCACCTTCGTCCTTGGACAGAACATACACTTCGCCGGTGAAGTGGGTGTGCGGGGTGATGGAGCCCGGCTTGCACAGGACTTGACCACGCTCGACGTCTTCACGCTTGGTACCACGCAGCAGTGCGCCAATGTTGTCGCCGGCCTGACCTTGGTCAAGCAGCTTGCGGAACATTTCAACACCGGTACAGGTGGTCTTCTGGGTCGGACGAATACCAACGATTTCGATTTCTTCGCCAACCTTAATGATGCCGCGCTCAACACGACCGGTCACAACAGTACCGCGACCAGAGATGGAGAAGACGTCTTCAACCGGCATCAGGAACGGCATGTCGACAGCGCGCTCCGGGGTCGGGATGTAGGAGTCCAGAGCATCAGCCAGACGGAAGATGGACGGCTCGCCAATTTCGGACTGGTCGCCTTCCAGGGCCTTCAGTGCGGAGCCGTGGATGATCGGGGTGTCGTCGCCCGGGAAGTCGTACTTGGAGAGCAGCTCGCGCAGTTCCATTTCGACCAACTCAAGCAGCTCGGCGTCGTCAACCATGTCGCACTTGTTCATGAACACGAGAACGTACGGCACGCCAACTTGGCGGGCGAGCAGGATGTGTTCGCGGGTTTGCGGCATCGGGCCGTCAGCGGCGGAACAGACCAGGATGGCGCCGTCCATCTGGGCAGCACCGGTAATCATGTTCTTGACGTAGTCGGCGTGACCCGGGCAATCAACGTGGGCGTAGTGACGGTTGGCGGTTTCGTATTCGACGTGGGCGGTGTTGATGGTGATGCCGCGAGCCTTTTCTTCCGGCGCAGCGTCGATTTCATCGTACTTCTTGGCAGCGCCGCCGAACTTGGCAGACAGCACAGTCGTGATCGCAGCGGTCAGCGTGGTCTTGCCGTGGTCAACGTGACCAATCGTGCCAACGTTTACGTGCGGTTTCGTACGCTCGAATTTTTCCTTAGCCATTATCGGTTCTCCAATAAGGTATTACTTCTTGTTAATGACGGCGTCAGCGACGTTCTTCGGCGCTTCCGTGTAATGCTTGAATTCCATCGAGTAAGTGGCACGACCTTGCGACAAAGAGCGCAGCGAGGTGGCGTAACCGAACATCTCGGAGAGCGGCACTTCAGCCTTCACAACCTTGATGCCGCCAGCCTGATCTTCCATACCCTGGACGATGCCACGGCGGGAGGACAGGTCGCCCATCACGTTACCCATGTAGTCTTCCGGGGTCTCGACTTCAACAGCCATCATCGGCTCAAGCAGTGTCGGACTGGCCTTCTTCATGCCTTCCTTGAAAGCCATGGAAGCCGCCATACGGAACGCGTTTTCGTTGGAGTCAACGTCGTGATAGGAACCGTCGAACAGGGTGAACTTGATGTCCACGACCGGGAAGCCGGCGAGCACGCCGCTACCGATGGCATCCTGCAAGCCCTTGTCGACCGCCGGAATAAATTCGCGCGGCACGACGCCGCCCTTAATGGCGTCGACGAAGGTGTAGCCAGCGCCCGGCTCGTTCGGCTCGATCTTGAGCCAGACGTGACCGAACTGACCGCGACCACCGGACTGCTTGACGAACTTGCCTTCCTGTTCGACAGCCTTCTTGATGCATTCGCGGTAGGCTACCTGCGGGGCACCGACGGCAGCTTCGACGTTGAATTCGCGACGCATGCGATCGACGATGATGTCGAGGTGCAACTCGCCCATGCCGGAGATGATGGTCTGGCCGGATTCTTCGTCGGTACGCACGCGGAAGGACGGATCTTCGGCAGCCAGACGGCCCAGCGCGATACCCATCTTTTCCTGGTCGGCCTTGGTTTTCGGCTCGACAGCAACGTGAATAACCGGGTCCGGGAAAACCATGCGCTCAAGGATGATCGGAGCATCCGGATCGCACAGGGTTTCACCGGTGGTCACATCCTTCATGCCAACACAAGCGGCAATGTCACCGGCCAGAACTTCCTTGATTTCTTCGCGGTTGTTGGCGTGCATCTGCAGAATACGGCCGACGCGCTCCTTCTTGCCCTTGACCGAGTTGTACACGGTGGCACCAGAAGCCAGCACGCCCGAGTAAACACGAATGAAGGTCAGCTGACCAACAAACGGATCGGTCATCAGCTTGAATGCCAGCGCCGAGAACTTCTCGTTATCGTCAGCCTTGCGGGAAGCCGGCTGCTCACGCTCGTCGATGCCGGCAACCGGCGGAATATCGACAGGCGACGGCAGCAGTTCGACCACGGCGTCCAGCATACGCTGCACACCCTTGTTCTTGAACGCGGTACCGCACAGCATCGGCTGGATTTCACAAGCCAGCGTGCGCAGACGCAGACCTTCCTTGATCTTGGCTTCGGACAACTCGCCATTCTCGAGGTATTCGTTCATCAGATCTTCGGAAGCTTCAGCAGCCGCTTCGATCATCTGTTCGCGCCAGGTTTGAGCGGTTTCCAGCAACTCGGCCGGCACATCCTGGTATTCGAACTTCATGCCCTGGGAGGCTTCGTCCCAAATGATCGCCTTCATCTTCAGCAGATCGACGACGCCCTTGAAGTTGTCTTCTGCGCCAATGGGAATCACGATAGGCACCGGATTGGCCTTCAGGCGCGTCTTCATCATGTCGACGACCTTGAAGAAGTTGGCGCCAGAGCGGTCCATCTTGTTCACGAAAGCCAGACGCGGCACCTTGTACTTGGTAGCCTGGCGCCAAACGGTTTCGGACTGCGGCTGAACGCCGCCAACCGCACAGTAAACCATGCAGGCGCCGTCCAGAACGCGCATCGAGCGCTCGACTTCGATGGTGAAGTCAACGTGTCCCGGAGTATCGATGATGTTGAAGCGATGCTCGGCAAAAGAGTTGTCCATGCCCTTCCAGAAACAGGTGGTAGCGGCGGAGGTGATGGTGATACCACGTTCCTGCTCCTGCTCCATCCAGTCCATGGTGGCGGCGCCGTCATGCACTTCACCGATCTTGTGATTAACACCGGTGTAGTACAGGATACGCTCGGTGACGGTGGTCTTACCGGCGTCAATGTGGGCGCTGATACCGA
>JAGWUW010000270.1 GCA_028868235.1 Betaproteobacteria bacterium
CCGCCGGTGCCGAAGATGTGTTCTTCATGGCCGCAGTTCGAGCAGATGTGGATGCTCATGTTCTCGACGATGCCGAGGATGGGGATATTCACCTTCTCGAACATCTTCAGACCCTTGCGCGCGTCGATCAGCGCGATGTCCTGCGGCGTGGTGACGATCACCGCACCGGTCACCGGCACCTTCTGGGCCAGCGACAGCTGGATGTCGCCGGTGCCCGGCGGCATGTCGACGATCAGGTAATCCAGACCGCGCCAGTTGGTCTGGCCGAGCAGCTGGTCGAGCGCCTGGGCGACCATCGGGCCGCGCCAGACCATCGGGGTTTCGACATCGACCATGAAGCCGATGGAGTTGGCCTTGACGCCATAGGCCTCCAGCGGCTCCATGCTCTGGCCGTCCTTGGATTCCGGCTGCTGCCCGGCCAGGCCGAGCATTTGCGGCTGCGACGGGCCATAGATATCGGCGTCGAGAATGCCGACACTGGCGCCTTCCTGAGCCAGCGCCAGGGCCAGGTTGACCGCCGTCGTGCTCTTGCCGACGCCGCCCTTACCGGATGCGACGGCGATGATGTTCTTAACCCCCGGCATCAGCTTGACGCCCATCTGTACCGAGTGGGCAACAATCTTGGTGAACACATTGGCCGACACGTTGCCAACGCCCGGCACGGTGCGTACAGCAGCGATCACCTGTTTGCGAATGGCATCAATCTGGGTCTTGGCCGGGTAGCCAAGCTCGATATCGAAGGAGACGTCGTCACCATCGATCTTGATGTTCTTCGCCGCCTTACCGGTGACGAAATCCTTCCCGGTATTGGGATCGACCGCAGCAGAGAGCGCAGCCTTGATTTGCTGTTCAGTAAAACTCATGAAAACTCCGGATTAGGTAGACGGCCGGGAAATACCCGAGCAATTTTGTCTAGTATAACCGAAACCCGAAACGTGAATCAGCTTCCCTGCACCGTATCGAGTCGGTAGCCCTGACCATAGACCGACGACAACATCAGACCGCTCTCTCCGGCCAGACCGAGCTTTTTGCGTAGACGGCTGGCGTGGGTATCGACGGTGCGGGTATCGACGCCGGCATCACGCGACCAGACGCTAGTCAGCAATTCATCCCGCGACAGCACACGACCGATATTCTGAAGCAGGATCACCGCCAGTTCGAATTCGCGCTGGGTCAGATCGACATCGGCACCGGCCAGTCGTATGCGACGCCCTTCGAGATCGATCTCGATTCCGCCGAAATTCAAGATGCTTACTCGCGGTTTCCGGCGACGCAGCAAGGCGTGAATACGCGCCATGAATTCCATGTAGCGGATTGGCTTCGGAATATAATCGTCGGCACCGAGGCGGAGAATATCGGCAGCAGCCTCCTCGTCGGTGCGCGCCGTACAGAAGATCACCGGCACATCCCATCCACACTTTTCACGGACGTGCTTGAGCACTTCGTCGCCGCCCATGTCTGGCAGACTCCAGTCAATGATGAAGCAGTCGAAACTTCGCGTCTTCAGGGCATCAATACACTCTTTCCCCTCTGCGAACACCTCGGCCTGATGCCCTTCGCTTTTTAGCAAGGCTTTCAGCACTTCAGCCTGACTCCGGCTATCTTCAACCACCGCAAAATTCATACATCCTCCCATTCGCGGCAAATTCTGCGCGCTGTGGCGCAGTTCGGCAATCATGCCAAGAGCAATTTTACCAAGTGATCACATTCGTTTACCTTCCGTGACAAAGTTTAGCCAAGTCTGGACAAGATTGTTAGCCGCTACTTGAGCGCTCCGACGCGGTAAAATCATGCTTTATCTTTCAAAATTTGCCCCCATGTCGCGCAAAATCCTCGTCACCTCCGCCCTGCCCTATGCCAATGGCGCCATCCACCTCGGCCACTTGGTTGAGTACATCCAGACCGACATCTGGGTTCGCTACCAGAAAATGGCGGGCAACAAGTGCTGGTATGTCTGCGCCGACGACACGCACGGCACGCCGATCATGCTGCGCGCAGAGAAGGAGGGCATCACGCCGGAGCAACTGATCGAACGCGTTCACGGCGAGCATTACCGGGACTTCTCGGGTTTCCTGGTCGGCTTCGACAACTACTACAGCACCCACTCGCCGGAAACCCGCGAATGTGCCAACGAAATCTACCTGAAGCTGCGCGATGCCGGCCTGATCGAGGTACGCACCATTGAACAGTACTTCGATCCGGTCAAGCAGCTGTTTCTGCCTGACCGCTTCATCAAGGGCGAGTGCCCGAAGTGCCATGCCAAGGACCAGTACGGCGACAACTGCGAAGTGTGCGGTGCCGCCTATGCGCCGACCGACCTGATCGAGCCGTTTTCTGCCATTTCTGGCGCCAAGCCGGAACTGCGTAATTCGGAACACTACTTCTTTAAGCTATCCGACCCACGTTGCGAAGCCTTCCTGCGGCAATACACCAGCAGGGAAAATGGCGTACTGCAAGCTGAAGCAGCCAACAAGATGCAGGAATGGCTGGGCGCCCCGGGCGACAACAAGCTGACCGACTGGGACATTTCCCGCGACGCGCCCTACTTCGGCTTCGAGATTCCTGACGCGCCAGGCAAGTACTTCTACGTATGGCTCGACGCGCCGATCGGCTACATGGGGTCGTTCAAAAACCTGTGCGCCAAGCAGGGCCTCGATTTCAACGAATACTTCAAGCCGGATTCGAGCGCCGAGCTGTATCACTTTATTGGCAAGGACATTCTCTATTTCCACGCCCTGTTCTGGCCGGCTGAACTTCAGCACGCCGGTTTCCGCACGCCGACCAAGATTTTCGCGCACGGTTTCCTGACCGTCGACGGCGCCAAAATGTCCAAGTCGCGCGGCACCTTCATCACCGCCGAAAGCTTTTTGAAGACTGGCCTGAATCCGGAATGGCTGCGCTATTACTACGCGGCCAAGCTGTCGGCAACCATGGAAGATATTGATCTCAACCTCGAGGACTTCTGTGCCCGCGTCAATTCCGACCTAGTCGGTAAATACGTCAACATCGCCAGCCGTTCTGCCGGCTTCATCGCCAAGCGTTTCAACGGCCAACTCGCTCCGGCTGCTGCCGACTTGCCAGCAATCAAGAGTATACAGGAAGCCGCACCGCGCATTGCCGAACTGTATGAGGCGCGCGAATTCGGCAAGGCCATGCGCGAGATCATGGCACTGACCGATGCCGCCAACCAGTACGTCGATAGCGTCAAGCCGTGGGAGCTGGCCAAGCAGGAAGGCAAGGAAGTCGAACTGCACGCAGCCTGCTCTAACGCGCTGAACCTGTTCCGCCTGCTCACCGTCCTGCTGAAGCCCATCTTGCCGGTGGTTGCCGGAAAGGTCGAGAAGTTCATGAATATCGCACCGCTGGCATGGACCGACTCCCAGAGCCTGCTCGCCGGTGGCCACGCCATCAATGCCTATGAGCACTTGATGACGCGCATCGATCCCAAGCTGATCGAGAAGCTGATTGAAGCCAATAAGGAATCGCTGGCACCGACACCGGAACAGCAATCCCAGCAGCGCCACGGCGAACATCAGCAGAAGGAAACGGCCAAGGACGCCAAGGCAGCACCCGCATCGGCCACCGAGGGGCTGTGCACTATCGACGACTTCATGAAAGTAGATCTGCGCGTCGCACGCATCGCCAATGCCGAGCACGTTGAAGGAGCCGACAAACTAGTGCGCCTCACACTGGATGTTGGCGAGGAAAAAACGCGCAACGTCTTCGCCGGCATCAAGGCCGCCTACGACCCGGCACAGTTGATCGGCCGCCTCACCGTCATGGTCGCCAACCTAGCTCCGCGCAAAATGAAGTTCGGCCTGTCGGAAGGCATGGTTCTGGCAGCCTCGGACGGCGAAGGCAAAACCCCGGGACTCTTCCTGCTGTCACCGGACTCGGGCGCCCATCCCGGTATGCGAATCAAGTAAGCCAGCGGTCAGGAATAAGGCTCGGGAGAACGGCCGCATTCCTGCTGCAGCGCAGCAATTCAGCGCTTTTAGTTCAAGTATCACTTTAAGTTACACACCCAATCCA
>JAGWUW010000271.1 GCA_028868235.1 Betaproteobacteria bacterium
CGCACTTCTGAATACGAAGGTTTTCGTGAGCATTCTGTATCAGATTAATCCAACCGTATCCTTGCAACCCGGTGATGTCGCCAAGTTTCCAGTCATTCCGATGCATGCTGCAGACTCATTTTTGGCACGGACGAATGCCGTTAAATGTGTCGATCTGGCAAAATCCGACTGGAATGCTTACGAAACCTCTTGGGATTTCACCACGAACCCGCTGCTCGCTCTCGAGAATCGGGCCGAGACGCTGGAGGGCCGCTACTCAGTGCTCTGTGCCCATTGGCGCGTCATGACAGAGGAAATGCAGAGGCTCGAGGAAGAGAACAACCGCATCTTCATTGACGCCTATGGCTTGCAGGATGAACTGACTCCCGAGGTGCCGTTGGAGGAAATCACCCTCACCTGTAACCCCGCTTACTCGTTGAAGAGCAGCAAATCGGACGAGCAACGCGAGGCTGAACTCCTTAAGCGGACCATCGAAGAATTTCTGCATTATGCCGTGGGCTGCATGTTCGGCCGCTACAGCCTTGACGCGCCTGGCCTGATCCTGGCCAATCAGGGCGAAGGGCTGGCCGATTATCTCGCTCGCGTGCCGCAACCCACTTTCGAACCTGATGCCGATAACGTCATCCCGGTGCTGGACGGCGATTGGTTCGCTGACGACATCGCCGAGCGTTTCCGCAAGTTCCTCCGCGTGACCTTCGGCGAGTCGAAGTTTCAGGAAAATCTGGCCTTCATTGAAGGCGCGCTGGGCAAGGACATCCGCAAGTGGTTCACCCGTGACTTCTTCAACGATCATGTGAAGCGCTACAAGAAACGCCCGATCTACTGGATGTTCGCCAGCCCCAAGGGCAGCTTCCAGGCGCTGATTTACATGCACCGTTACCGGCCGGATACAGTCAGCGTGGTATTGAACGATTATCTGCGGGAGTACCGCAACAAGCTGGAAGCCCACCGCAAAGCGCAGGAGGCGCAGAGTATCAACCCTGAAGCGACGCCCGCCCAGCGGACCAAGGCGCTCAAGGAGGTAGGCGAGGCAACCAAGGTGATCGAAGAGCTCGATGGCTATGAGCGCGACGTGCTCTATCCGCTTGCCACGCAAAAAATCGAGATCGATCTCGATGACGGCGTGAAGGCCAACTACCCGAAGTTCGGCGCGGCGCTTAAACCCATCAAGGGCCTGTCGGATGCGGATGACTGAGCATGAATGATCGCATTGCCAAAGGCCTGGAAGCGGCGTTCGACCGTCACCGCATCGTATTCTGGACCGATACGGCCCGGGAGTTGCGCGAGACGTTCGAGACACTGGAGCTGCCCGGGGTCGAGAAGATTCAGCTCGCCAACAACGAGTTCGCGGTGAAGCACAGGATCTTGCGCGAGGTGCCGCAGGGGCGCTTCCTGATCTACCGCGAAGGGCCTGAGCCGGCGCAGATTCACAATTGGCTACTCGATGTGCAGCTGGCCCATGGTACGTTCAAGGCCGACCAGGCAGCCCTGTGGCTGTCCGAACTGGGTCTTGGGCTGGGACTTGAGGGTGTGGTGCGCGCCCATGCGGAGTTCTTCCGCTCGGCCCGCAGGCTCGAACAGCTAAAGCGACTTGCCCGCAACGACGACACGGCCAGCGCGTTGCGCCTGAAGATGCTAAGTGTCTGCGCCGGTGGCGAAGGCGGGTTCGATTTCGTTGTCGAGAGACTGCTGGCCGACCTCGCGGTGGACACCGACGAAGCCATCCGCCTGATCGAGCGGGCCGGGCTTGGCGCCTTCCTGTGGGACCAGATGGGGCGGCACTATGGCTATACGGCCGTTCAGCCCAGCGTTGAGGATTTCGCGGTCTCTCTGTTCAAGGCCTGCTATGCCATGGGTCTGGGAGAGGCGGGAGGCCTCTCTCCCGAGGCGCTGGTCTTCTTCCGCCGCTGGAAGAACAACCGTCATGCGGCTCAGGCCTTTGAGGCGCTATCCTCCTCCTATGCCAGTGTGCTGGGCGTGCAGACGGATCTTGAAACGCGCGATTTCCGGCATCTCATCGAGCTCGACTATTTCGAGGACATCGATCGGGCGATCATCGTTGCCCTGGTGCGCGGCGTCGCGGCGCGCACGCTTGCCGCGGGAGACGTCGCAAGCTGGATCCGCCAGCGCCGCCAGAGCTACTGGTACGATCGTTTCCGCGATCTCTACGAGGCGATCGGTTTCGCGGCCGAATTCCACGCGGCAATGGCGCAGGTGAACCTAGGCATGACCAGCCTCGCTGAAGGCGTCAGCCGCTATGCCAGCAACTGGTTCCGTATCGACCAACTCTACCGCAAGTTCATCTACCACATGCAGAGATCGGGTCAGGCCAGCCTGATGGCCGAACTCTATGACCAGGTAGAGAACCATTATGTGAACAGCTACCTGCTGCGGCTCAACGACAGCTGGCAGGTCCATGTCGATGCCGCACCGAATTGGGATGCCGCGCCTGTGCCGGCCCAGCGTACTTTTTACGCGACCCAGGTCGCTCCCTATCGGCAGAAGGATCAGAAGATCTGCGTCATCATCTCGGACGCCATGCGGTATGAGGTGGCGGAGGAGCTATTGGCTCGGGTCCGTGGACTCGATCGTTATGACGCAGAGATCGAGCCGATGCTGGGATCACTGCCGACCTATACCCAACTCGGCATGGCCTCGCTGCTTCCCAACCGCGACATGCGTATCGCTGACAACGATACCAGCGCGGTGATCGTGGATGGGCAGAGCTCCCAGGGCACCGAAAACCGTAGGAAGATCCTGGCCCAAGGACGCGAGGGCGACCGGACGACCGCATTGCTGGCCGACGACCTCCTTAAGATGCAGCGAGATGACTACCGGGCGCTGTTTCGCGATCACGACGTGATCTATGTTTACCACAATCTCATCGATGCAACCGGCGACAAACCGGCCACGGAGGATCGAGTATTCGAGGCTGCTGAGAAGACGCTCGACGAGTTGGTTCAGCTGGTCAAAAAGCTGGCGGCCGCCAATGCCAACAATCTGCTGATTACCGCAGACCATGGTTTCATTTACCAGCACCGGCCCATCGATGAGAGCGACTTTTCGGGTTCGGAAGTGGTGGGCGAAACCATCCTGTTCCGAAACCGCCGCTTTGTGCTTGGCCATGGCCTGAAACCCCAACAGGGGCTCAAGCTTTACAAGCCGGGAGAGGCAAGGTTGCAGGGTGATGTTGAAATTCTGATCCCCAAGTCGATCAATCGGCTGCGGCTTAAGGGCTCAGGTAGCCGCTTCGTGCACGGCGGCGCCACGTTGCAGGAGGCGGTGGTTCCAGTCGTCCGGATCAACAAGAAGCGTCAGAGTGACACATCCATTGTCGATGTCGAAATCATTGGCAGCACAAATCAGGTTATTACGGCCAGCCAGATATCGGTCAGGTTCTACCAGTCCGTTCCGGCCACTGAGAAGACACAGGCACGCCGCTTGCGCGCCGGAATATTCTCGCAAACGGGCGAACTGATTTCAGACAGCCACGAACTCGTCTTCGATTTTCGTTCTGAAAATCCGCGGGAGCGCGAGCACCCGGTCCGCTTCCTGCTGTCTCGCAAGGCTGACGACTGCAACGGCCAGGAGGTGGTCCTGCGCCTGGAAGAGCAGCACGGGGACACATCGCACTACAGCGAATATCGAAGTGCGCGCTACATCCTGCGTCGCAGCTTCACCAACGACTTTGATTTCTGAGGGCCCGGCATGACCGCACTTGATGACAAGATCAACGAACGCTTCCCCGGCCTTGTGGTCCGCAAGGACCTTGTGAAGGCGGTCAAGGGCAACGCGATCGTTCCGACCTACGTGTTGGAATATCTGCTCGGCCAATATTGTGCGACCAACGATGAGGCGTCGATCCAATCAGGCATCGAGACAGTTCGGGAGATCCTGCGAAAACACTACGTCCATCGCAATGAGGCTGGACTCATCAAGTCCAATATCCGCGAAAAAGGTCGCTGGAAAATCATTGATCGGATCAGCGTCGCCCTCAATGAAAAGAGCGATACCTACGAAGCAAGCTTTGC
>JAGWUW010000011.1 GCA_028868235.1 Betaproteobacteria bacterium
GAAACCGTTTACGGCGCGGTTCCGCCAGGTATTTACGCCGCGTATTCCCAAGGTTTCCTGCTACTCGCTGCCGTGTTTGCGGTTGCCGTGGTGGCAACCTGTTTTATGAAGTCAGAGGTTCCACCACACCCCTGAATTTGCCAATTTTCAGGTTAAGCACTGATTCGATCGGTTGCGTGTTCGTCAGGGTATTTGGCATTGCCACGGTTTCAGATTTGAATCAGCCTGGTTTATTTTTCATACAGGCGATGATTCATCGTTAACTTTGGGAATTAAACATCCGTTGTGGCGTCGAAGGGGTACAGATATGACATCGCACCATGATGTCGGTAGACCGATGCAGAAAAGTTGCATCAAGCCTCGCATGCCGGCAATCGGTAGCCACGCTACGCGAGGCGATCCACGTGCTTCTTCGAGGAGATCGCCATGATCAACATCCATGAATCGACATCCCCCAACCGTCTGTTCACTCGCATCATCCCGCTGGCGCTGTTGCTTTTGGCTTCGGCGAACCTCTATGCCGAGCAACCGATAGAAGTTACGTTAACAGGCAGTACGGTCGTTCCAACGGTAACGACGATAGCAACCGGGACCGGGCAATTCACCGTAACGCCAGACCACAAGGTGATTGGCAGTATCAAGGTTTACGACATGACCCCGACTATGGCGGAGATTCATGAAGCGCAACATGGCCAAAATGGGCCGTCGATCATCACATTGGGGAAAATCGCAAACGACAGTTATGCTGTTCCCCCCGATGCCACGCTGAGCAATGAGCAATACGCGAGTTATCTGGCGGGGGATCTTTATGTTCAGGTCCACAGCGCCAAGTACCCCAATGGTGAGTTGCGGGCACAACTGCTGCCCAAGATGACCGTCGGTCAGTCGAATCGATCATCCTATTGACTGATTTTCCCGGGAGGCCTGCCACAACACCGGCGTTGCTCGGAGGCTTGTGCTTGCCCGAGGAACGGGCGAATCTGACTTTTTGCCTTCGCGGAGCATAAAGAGCGGAGTTGCGTTCTGTCGCCGCTACTCGGTAACAGCCGCCAAGGGGGTGTTCCCACGTTGTGCCAGCCAGGCCTCCAGTTCACCGGCTGGAAGCGGCGGTGAGAATAGGTAGCCTTGCAACAGATCGCAGCCGATTCTTGCCAGGAATCGCTGTTGCGCAGCCGTTTCGACGCCTTCGGCGACAACCGATAAACCGAGCTTTCTGGCCAAGGTCACGACAGCGCTGGCAACAGCCGCATCTGACTCCGAGTCCGGCAGGTGCTGGACGAAACTGCGGTCCAGCTTCAAGACGTTGAGCGGCAGAGTACGCAGCATGGCGAGCGATGAATGGCCAGTTCCAAAATCGTCCATGGCGACCTGGATGCCTCGCTCGCGCAGACGGTGCAGGACTCGGACGGCGCCCTCGGGATGGGCCATTGCCGCTGATTCGGTGATTTCCAGTTCAATCCAGTCGCTCGGCGCGCCGGCAGCGGCGAGAATGCTTTCCAGCCGGTCGGCCAAGTCGGCGGCGTGGAACTGGCGTGGCGACAGGTTGACGGCCATCCGTGGCACGGCGATGCCCCGCTGGCGCCAGTCCACGATCTGGCGAGCGGCTTCGGCCAGTGCCCATTCGCCGAGTTCCGTGATGAGGCCTGCTTCTTCTGCCAAGGGAATGAATTCGATTGGCGACACCAATCCGCGTTGTGGATGGCGCCAGCGCAGCAATGCTTCGACACCGGCCAGGCGGCCGTTCGCGGAATGGATTTGTGGCTGGTAGAAAAGTTCGAGTTGGCGGCGCGCCACCGCGCGGCGTAAATCGCTTTCCAGAGATAAACGCTGGCTTGCCCGGCGGTTCATCGCTTCGTCGTAAAAACGGAACGTATTGCGGCCGGCCGCCTTGGCGGCATACATCGCCGCATCAGCGTTACTCAGCAGGCTTGCGATATCACGGCCATCATCGGGATAGATGGCTAATCCCAAGCTGGCAGCAACGTCGATATCGCGGCCACCGGCATGGATTGGCAAGGCCAGCGCCGCAAGTATCCGACGGGCGACGCCGGCCGCAGCTCCGGCGTCCCCAAGTCCGTCGAGGAGCATGACGAACTCGTCACCGGCCAGACGAGCCAGTGTATCGGCACCGCGGCAGATTGCGCCTAAGCGCTTGGCAACCTCAATCAGCACGGTATCGCCAGCAGCGTGGCCGAGACTATCATTGACCAGCTTGAAGCGGTCGAGGTCAATGAAACAGACGGCAAAACCATCGCCACGGTCCGCTCGTGCCAGGGCCTGACGGAGGCGATCATCGAACAAGCTGCGATTGGGCAGGTTGGTCAGAGAATCGTGGTTAGCCAGGAAAGCGAGCTGGCCCTCCGCGGCAATTCTGGCAGTGACGTCATTGAGAACCCCGACATAATGGGACACGTTTTCCGCATCGCCACGTACAGGTGACAGGAAGAGTTCGATCCATTGCTGCGAACCGTCACCGCGCTGGCGCGACAGGGTTGTGTAGCCATCGCGACCTTCGGCAATGGCGCTGCGGATCACCGTGAAACCGTCGTCATCCCCGGCGCATAGGCAGGGCTGGCCGAGCACTTTGTCGCGCGGCATGCCGAGAATTTCCGAAAAGGCGGCATTGATGTAGATGAGCCGGCAGTTTTCGGGGCCGGCGGCAGCGATGAAAATACCGTTGACACTCGATTCGATGGCCCGGTCACGCAAGGCGATGGCGCGCTTGTCGGCGTGAATGTAGGTGTCCAGCGTCAGACCGAGGTCGAGCATGACGACTTTGAGCAGGGCGTCGAAGGTCGGGGCGAAAGTACCGAAATCCTCCCCGGTAGCGGTCCAGACTTCCTGCAGCATGTCCGAAAGGTATTTGCGGAAAGCGCCAACGTACCACTTTGGGGTCAGGCCGATCCGGGCATGCGTCATGCCGACACGTAACCGGTCGTTCACATAACTGTCGCCGTAATCCCCCTCGGTCAGGCTGGCGAAATACCGCCCGTGCGCCGCTTTCAGGCGGGCGACGGTGGCATCGTCGGGGAGCAGGGCGGCCAGTTCCGGCAACTGCCGGAGGTAGGCATAGAAACCGTCGGCAAAGCCATTCTGGGCAGCCGCCAGCCTGCCGCGGATGCTACGCAGGCGCCCGGCGTCGGCTTCGGTAAGTTCAAGAAAGGCCTTGCGTGCAGCGATTTCGGCTGCATCGATGCCCATTTCGACAGCAATATCGTCCACCGCACCGGGCATCAACGATGGGGGTTCCGCTCGGCAACTCATCGTGCCGCCTTCCGCCCTGGGCCTTGAGCCAGGATGCGCTCCATTCCGGACATCACCGTGAGGTTGGCTTCTTCCATCCGGGTCAGCGCATCGAGGGCGCCGGCGAAGTCACCATTGCGATAGCGCTCAACGGCCTGCCGGGCCTGGTCGTGTACCGCCTTGTGCGGCGCTTCCATTTCACGGTAGCCGGGCAGGCGGGAAAACTCGGCGCGTCCTTCGCCTTCGTAATACCATTGGCCGAGGCGGCATTGGGTTTCGTCCGGTAGCTCGTTCGGCTTGAGATCGGAAAGGCCGAGCAGGACTTTATACACTTCAAGTTTCAGCGTCAGTTCCTCGATATTCGCCAGTTCGGCGTTGGCCAGACGGGATGACGAAGCGATACTGTCCTGCATGTGCTGGGAGAGGCTGAGTAGTCGCTGCATGCTGTGCATCGCGGACTCGCTTTCGGCACTTTGGCTGGCGGCGTTACCCGCGCCGATGTCCATGATCGCCTTCGCTTGCCCGGTTTCCTGCTGGATGCCGGTGACCAGGCCACCGATTTCGGTAGTTGCCTTGGCGGTTCGTTCGGCCAATTTACGGACTTCGTCGGCTACCACGGCAAAACCGCGCCCCGCCTCGCCGGCCCTTGCCGCTTCGATGGCCGCGTTGAGTGCCAGGAGGTTGGTCTGCTCGGCGATTTCCTTGATCAACTGGACGATGCCGCCGATTTCGCCAGCGCGCCGCGACAGGTCTTCGACGCTGCTGCCGGCAGCACTGATGCGCTCGAACATGGTATGCAGGTTGCCGGCAATTTTCTCAAAAGCAGAACGATTGGCATCGGACTCGGTAGCCGCCGTCAGCGCTGTTGCTGAATCTTCGTTCAGTTGGCTGGAAAGTCCGGAAAAGGAGAGGCGGATGCCGGCCAGGGATTCCCCGAAGCGGGGAATGTTGCCCAGCACGCCAGTGAGCAATACCTGGCGTTGCCGAAGTTCCAGCATTTCGCCCTCTGACTGGGCGAGGCGGATCCGGGTTTCGGAAAGTTCCATCTCCAGCGCTGTTGCGCGGGCCTTCAGGGCGGCATTGTCGGCCAGCGCTGCGGCCAGCTCGCGTTTGGTTTGGCTTCCGAACATGGCGGGCCCTTCTCTTGGTTGTTTAATTGTTGAGTAATTTACTATGGTATTTGCGCAGCGCCAATGACTGGAATCAAATTAGCTGCCGTAATACGCGGAGTAGGAAAAAGAAAGCCGGCCTGTGGCCGGCTTTCTCGCTTGGCAAGAAAAAACTTATTTCAGCGACAGCACCCAAGCGGCCAGGCGCTTGGCTTCATCGTCGGTGACGTTGTTCGGCGGCATGGGGATTTCGCCCCAGGAGCCCTTGCCACCCGCCTTGATCTTGGCGGCCAGTTTGGCCGGCGCCGTCTTGTCGTCCTTGTACTTGGCGGCGACATCCTTGTAGCCAGGGCCGACCAGTTTCTTGTCGACGGTATGGCAGGAGAGGCAGTTCTTGGACTTGGCCAGCGCCAGTTCGTCAGCTGCGTGGGCTTGGCCGAATGTCGCCAGGGCGGCGGTGATCAGGGCGGCGTTGAGGATCTTCATGGTTCACTCCGTTTCGTTGAGGGAAAAAAAGGCCGAGCCAGGAGACTCGGGGATTGCGGGTTCTGCCGTTGCCGGCAAAAACCTACATCTTCTCATCATGACTCGCGCCACCGCTCAGGTCTACCATCTGGATGGTGACGTCGGCAAAAGGCAACACCTTGCCGCCATACTGTTCGGCGAACTTGTGGGCATCGGCCTCGCGGGCAAAGGAGGGGACGGTCGGACCCATCGAGCCGCGGCGCGGACTACCAATGACGTAAAAGGCATTCTTGGCATCGATCCACTGACCTTCAGGGCGGTTCCAGTCGGCCTTGCCCATGTCCTGGGTGTAGATGGCGACGATGCGTTTTTTCTGTTCCGGACGCAGATAAATGGAGAACATTTCTCGAGTATCGCAGAAGAAATCCGGTTCGCCCTGATCGTAATGAATCTGCGCCTTGGGGCCGGGGAAATCGAGTAAAACCATGCCGTCCAGTGCACAGGACGTATCGGCAGCGATTTCCCGGGGTTGCACCGGCTTGGCTGATTCGCCGCAGGCAGCGAGCAGCAGCGCGCCAAGCAGGATGGGTAGGAGCCGGGCAGCAGTTTGTCGGCGAGAATTGTGTCGTGTCACTTGAACCTCCATGCCGCTACACCAAGCGGCGCAGCTATCCATAATATCAGGGCGCTGCCGAGCAGCCATGGGTTGGCCAGGGTTTCGGGGAAAACCGTGGCCAGACCATAAATGCGGCGGACGTCGTCGAACCCGAAAATATTCAGGATGCGGAAAATATCTGCCGGATTGAGCATCAGCAGCACCGGGAAAAAATCCAGACTGGCCTTGCCTTCGGTTATCACGAGCAAACCGAGTAGCAGCAGGTCGTAAACCAGCACGAAGAAAAACCACAGGGCAATGGCAATGCCGCTGGCGCGCATGCGATCCTCGGCAATCACCGACACCATCACAGCCAGGCTCAAGAAACACAGGCTCAGAAGAAAAGCACTGAGCATGAAACCACCGTAGTGGTAGAGGGCAGCATTGCCGAGTTGGTAAAAGAGCAGGAGTCCGGCCAGCCCAAAGCCGGCGATGGTCGCCACGCCCAACGCTCCGGCCAAGCCGGCGAACTTACCGAGGAGCACTTCGAGACGGGTGATGGGCATCGACAGCAGCAAGTCGAGCGAGCCACGCTCGCGCTCGGCAACGATGGCATCGTAACCAAGGATTAGCGCGATCAGCGGTACCAGGTAGATGACCAGGCTGACCAGACTGGCGATTGTCACATCAATGCCGCGCAGGCCGACGGCGCCCTGCTGGGCCGAGCCGAAATAGGCGATGACCAGTGCGAAGAGCGTGAAGACGCTGGCGACAGCAAGAACCCAGCGGTTGCGCAGACGGTCGCGGAACTCCTTGCCGGCGATGACGCCGATCTGGCTGAACTCGATGCTGGTCATGGTGCGGTTCCAAGCGGTAAACAGGTGGTATCAGTGTGTAGCGCCCTGACATGTGTGCGGCGACGGTGCCGCATACGTTTGAGAGTGGCTAGATGGGGAACAAGTTTTCGCGGTAAGTCTTTCTTCTCGGTTGTCATGTCGCCATTTCCTCGGAATAGCCCAGGAAAACATCCTCCAAGGAAGGTTCATGTACTTCGATGTCGCTAATAGCCGGGCCGAGTTCAGCCAGCATCGACAGCACAGGCATTTTGAGGCGTCGTGGGCAGCCGAATCGGGCGAAGCCGTCGCCGATCTCGATATTTTCGATGCCTTGCGCACTCAGTCCTTGGCGCAGGATACTGGCGGCTCCAGAGCGGAACGATATCTGCAGCGTCAGCGGCATGTCGCGGACGTCGCGTAGCGATTGCACCGTACCCAGTGCCTGGATACGGCCATTGCGCATGAGCGCCAGGCGATCGACCCGCTGCTGGATTTCGGCCAGGATGTGCGAGGTCAGCACCACGGTGACACCGCCTTGCCGTAAATCGGCCAGGATCCGGTAGAACTCCAAGATGCCTTGTGGGTCGAGTCCATTGGTCGGTTCATCAAGGAAGAGCAGGCGTGGCGAGCCGAGTAAAGCTTGGGCGAAGCCGAGGCGCTGGCGCATTCCCTTCGAATAGTTGCGGACGCGCTGCCCCGAAGCGCCGGCGAGGCCGACTTTTTCGAGTAGCGTCGGGCAACTGCTGCGGGCAACCCCTTTGAGTCGAGCGAAGAAGTGCAGGGTTTCGAGACCGGTGAGGTTGTCGTACAGGGCCAGGCTCTCAGGCAGATAGCCAATGCTCCGGCGCACCTCGCGGAAGGCTTCGCCGCGCACTGCCTGGCCGCCGATGTGGATCTCGCCGGAACTGGTCGGCAGCAGGCCGAGCATCATTTTGAACAGCGTGGTCTTGCCGGCGCCATTGTGGCCGATCAGGCCGAACAGTTCGCCCGGCGCTACCGCCAGGTCGACGCCGTTCACGGCCTTCACTGCGCCGTAAGCCTTGTGCACGTTGCGGATTTCAATGAGCTTGTCGGTCAATCCACTGGCTCCAGTCGGGATTTAAAGGTCGCATTCGGGGATGTGGGTCCACGATGCTCGTGCTGCGTAGCAGCGGGAACTGCTGGGCGATCAGGCGCAGGCTGTGCACAGCCGGGCTGTTGAGCAGCAACTTGACCAGCGGAAATTTCCAGATCAACCGGTCGACCATGTCGTTGGCCTCGTAGGGCACGTCACCGATGCCGTCACCGTTGGCATCCCAGCCAGCGTAGTTACTCCAGTAGTTGCCCTGCTGCTTACCCCAGATTTCGTCGTGGGTGGCGACATAGCGCACCTGCTCGCGGTTCTGGATGAAATCGTTGCCGTCCACATCGTTGTGGATGGAGCCGGCCCAGACATGGGCGCCGACCCGGTTGCCGATCACCCGGTTGCCTTTCAAGACATTGTATTCGGCGTCGTAGATGAAGAAGCCGCGGCCGTTGCCAGCCACCACGTTGTTCTCGATCACCGAGTCCTGGATGGTACGCAGCATGATGCCGTGATCTGCGTTGCCCCAAGCACGGTTGTTGCGAACCGTCTGGTGGCGGACTTCCATCAGTGCCAGGCCACCGCGGTTGAGGTAGCTCTCGTTGTCTTCCCATAGGTTGTCGTTGGAATTCATGTAGTGCGTGCCGTAGCGCAGGTGGTGCATGCTGTTGCCACGAAACACCGCATGATGCGAAACGTCGACGTAAATCCCGTCGCGGGCGAAGCTGATGTGGTTGCGGAGAATGCGGGCGCCCGTTGTGTTATAGAGCTGGATACCGTTGCCGCGCAAGGCGGATGGATAGTCCCGCTTGCCGGCAATCAGGTTGTCGCTGATCTCGGGGTCCTTGAGCTTCTCGAGCCAGACACCGAATAGGTTATAGACCAGCGTATTGCGGCGCACGGCGACCCGATCCGAACCCGGTTCGACGTAGATGCCGGCATTCTGGGCAGTCAGGTTGGAGCCACTGTCGCGGATGATGAAACCTTCGATACTCACATCCGGCGATTTAACCCGGATGACGTCGCCCTGGTCCCCACCGCTCAAGGTCGGGCGGTCGACACCGACCAGATGCAGCGGCTTGTCGATGACGAGCCGTTCCTCATACAAGGCGCGCTGGACACGGACCGTGTCGCCGGGGTTTGCCGCTCGTACCGCCACGGCGATTGACTCGCCGGGCGCGACCGTCCATTCGGCGGCCGAAGCCGGCATGGCGAGGAGAAACAGCAACAGGCGGGCTAGATGTTTCACGGCTCTTGCCAGATCAAGACACTACCTTGATCGGGATGAAATACCCGTCGGCGCCGATTGGCGTCAGTTCCAGCCCGCCCTTGGTGCGCCGGCGGCGCTCCTGCGATAGCGGCGGGCAGGTATGGGCGTCGTAATAGAGAATCTGGCATTCGAGGCAAAGCAGGCACTCGCGCTGGTCGATACGACCGGCGTCGTCGATGGCCAGTGAGCCGCAGCCTTTCTGGCAGGCGTGGCAGGTCGTACATTCGCTCTTGCGTTTGAGCGGGATGAAACGGAAAGTGGTCGGGATGGCCAGCCCGGCGCCCAGAGGACAGACGTATTTGCAGAAAGGACGCTCGATGAACAGCGAGGCGATGAAGAGCATTGCCCAGTAAGTCACGAAAGGCCAGGCACGATGCCAGACCCCGCCAACCAGGAAAGTTGACTTGAACGGCTCGACTTCGGCCATTTTTTCGGCTAGGGCAATGTCGTAGAAAGACATCCCCACGAGCACGGCGAAGACGCCATATTTGACCCAACGCAAGCGGTTGTGCCAGACCATCGGCAAATGAAACTGGAAACGCTTGAGGCCTAGTGCACCGGCGATCTTGAAGGACAGTTCAGCCAGCGAGCCGTAGGGACAGAGCCAGCCACAAAACAGGCCGCGTCCCCAGATGAACAGTACGGCAGCGATGAACCACCAGAAAATGAAGATCATCGGATCGGACAGGAAGAGTTCCCAGCGCCATTGGTAGACCAGCGAATGCAACCAGGTCATGACATGAGTGATGCTGGGCTGGGCCAGGCCGTAGAAGCCGACGAAGCCGATGCTGGCAGACCAGATCAGATACTTGGGAACGGAGACCCAGCGCTTGTCCTTGCGGCTTGCACGGCGCACCAGGCGGTCGCGCATTGCATACACGCCGGCGGTCGTGGCGAGCAGCAGCACGAACAACGCGATTTCGAGCTTCTTGCCTTTCCAGACCCTGAGCCAAGTGGGATCGGGGCGTACCACCAGCGGACGGCCACCTTCCAGGTAACGGTCGGCCAGCCAGTATTCCTGTTCGAAATTGGCGAAGGTTTTGGCGCCGCTTTCCTTATCCACCTTGTTAGCCATGAAGACCAGGTTCCATGGATAAGCTGCGCTGAAATTGCCGCCGCGCAGGATGAAAATGCCCGACTCTTTATAGGTCGGTGCGCCAGTGGCGGCGATACCGTAGAGATTCCGGTAGTCGGTATCGCGGAAGGTATGGCTGTCGAGATCCTGGGCGACCTGGATGCGATCGTAGATGCCGCCACGCACAAAACCCGAGCCCTTGAACGATGCGGTGCCATTGGCAACGATGAAAATGGCGTGTTCGTCCGGTTTCAGTTCGGCCATCAACTGCTTCCAGGCGGCCTCGCCAAGGATGCTGCGGCCGATGGCGGGGGCATTCAGATAGCCGAAATAGATGTCGATGTAGGGCTGGCCGGTGCTCGGGATGCCGAGTTCGTCCGGTTGCACGGTCAAATGCTGGACGCTGCCTTCATCGACGAGGGTTTTCCAGTCGCGGTTGCCGCTCTGCGCGGTAAAGCGGGCTGGCGGCTTGGGCAGCACCTTGACGATGCCGACCTGCTTGGCAATGGCGTAGGCGCTGCGCATCACCACCTGGTTCTCCGCGATGACGGTAACTGTGGCACCGCTGATGGCGTTGAGGCCGATGCGGTCGTCGCCGGCAGAGGACTTGCCGATTTCGACCTTGGCACCAGCGAACTGGCCGACGTACTGGGCGATGAACTTGGTCAGTTCGCCTTCGGGAATGCCGACCAGCAGGATGGGTTCGCTGTGCTTGAGGATGCGTACGCCGCTGATGACACCCTGTGGAAACATGCCGATCAGCGTCACTACCGGCTTGCCGGAGTAGGCCGGAATGTCGACGATATCGGTGGAGAGGAATACGTAGCCGACGAGCTGGCGCTGTGTACCGGTGCCGCGATAGGCTTCGACATAGCTCGGCCGGCCCTTGCGTAGCGAAAAGCTATCGGCGCCAGGCATCACATCCTGGCATGGCGCGTAAGCGCAAAGGTCGGGGTCGGTATGAAGCTGCGCAGGTAAAGGCGCATCGTAGGAAGATCCGTAACTGGCTGCAGACCAGCACAACAGTAAAAGGACAATACGGGCCAGGAATCGGGGCAGCTTCATGGTGATTTCAGAAAACTAGTGCCGGGGCCGCCCGGCCTCCCACTACAACCAGGAGACCGGACGGGGGAGAGACTGGAATCCGGCGCCGGCGCCGGTTCCCCCCCTGCCCCGGCCCCGGTTGGGGGCTGGGGCAGGCGGATGGTCAGGCTTCGACGATCATGCGACCGCGCATTTCGAGGTGCAGGGCATGGCAGAAGTGCGTGCAGTAGTACCAGAACACGCCCGGCCGCTCGACCTTGAAGGTCACCGACTTGGTTTCCTGCGGGCCGACAATCATGCAGATATCGTGGCCTTCGATGGCGAAGCCGTGGTGCAGATCTTCTACCTTGTCGTGGTTGGTCAGGATGACGGTAACTTCATCGCCCTTCTTGAGCACGAACTGATCCGGCGTGAAGGTAGGCGCCACCGACATGATGCGTACCGTAACCTTGTTGCCCTTGCGCTCAACGCCGGTCTTGTCGAAACCGGTCACCGCGATCGGCGAATCATCCATCGAGTAGATCTGCTTGGTCTTGATGATGTCGCGGCGAACGACGATTGCGTCGTGCGGTTCGGGATGAGCTGTGTGGTCGGCCAGCAGCACCATCTTGTCGCCGCTGATGTCGATCAATTGCTCGGTTTCGACGTGCAACGGGCCGACCGGCAGGAAGCGGTCCTTGGAGAACTTGTTGCCGGACATGAAGTACTTGCCGTCGGCTTCCTTGGTCTCGCCCATTGATGCGTAGCTGTGGCCCGGCTGGTAATGTACGTCGATCCGGTCGAGCACTACCTTGACCTGCTTGTCGCCCTTGTACTGGGCGATAGCGGCAGCGACGTTCCATTTGACTATTTGGCTGTCGAGGAACAGCGAGGTGTAGGCGTTGCCTTTGTTGTCGAACCCGGTATGCAAGGGGCCGAGACCGATTTCCGGCTCGCCGACGACGCAATCCTGGGTATCCTTCACTTCGCCGTCAAACCACTTCAACACTAGAGCGTGTTCGATGACGGTGGCGGTCGGCGACAGCTTGCCGGCGCACACGTAGTACTTGCCGTCCGGCGAGATATTGACGCCGTGCGGGTTCTTGGGAACCGGTACGTAGCAGGTCAGCGCCGTCTTCGGGTCCTTGTTGGCCTCACGGGTACCATCGACCACCGGCACTTTCGAGTCGCCGATGGTGAAGCTCTTGCCGGCCTTGATGGCAGCTTCGATGCGTTCGACATTGAAGAAGATGCAGGCATCCTTCTCCGCCGACATCATGTCGGCGAAGACCAGGCCGTTTTCGGTGTTGTAGCTGTTCAGCGCAGCCAGCTTGCCGTCGTAAGAGGTGGCGCAGAGGTCCATGTTGCCATCGACCTTGACCTGCCAGCGTACCTGCATGCTCTCGGCGTCGACGCAGGTCAGCAGGCAACCGTAGCCGGCGCCGGTTTTCCAGTCCTTCGGCGTATTCGGCAGCGGCACGTGGAATTCGGCACCGCAGAAAACGCGGGTGGTGTGGTTGATGGATGCATCGACCGGGTCGCGCTTATCCGGGAAAATACCGTGGAAGCCTTGGACATTGGGAATCTCGGTGATCTTGTCGCATTCCATGTAGTCGCCACGGACGCGGGCTAGGCGGTTGTTGATCTTGTCGTTGACCCAGAAATACTTGCCGTCGTAGGTGCCGTCGGTGTATGAGCCATGGACGTGGTGGGTATCGCCGGTGTGGTACTTGACGCTGCCGTCAGCCTTGGTGCCGAGAATCTTCTTCGATTCATTGGTGATGCCCCAGCCCGACATCGGATCCATGTTGAAGACCGGGATGCGCTTGAGTGTGCGGCCGGAAGGAACGCCGATTATGCGCATTTCGCCCGAGTGACCGCCGCTGGACATCAGGTAATACTCGTCGAGCTGGCCCGGCGGGACTTCGACCTTGCTGTGGCCGCCGGCCGCGACCGGCTTCGCTGCTGCCTGCGGGGCGCTGTTCGGCGCTTGGTCGGCCTTGTTGCAGCCGGCCAGCCCCAAACTGGCGCCAGCACCGGCGATGCCGGCGATGCCGGCGGTATTGAGGAACTTGCGCCGTCCGTTGTCGAACGGGGCATCGGATTTGTTGTCGTCGCTCATGCTGCACTCTCGTGTGGTTTCATCAGCTGCGGATGATCCTCGTCGGAGAGTGGCTCTGTATGTCGGATATTCCTTACAAGGGCTGTCGCATTCCTTGATTTGAGCTGCACCTTAGATCTAGATCAAAAGCCATGGTCATAATGTCGTCAAACCGTGCTGCAGCGCGAATTTCACAAGGCCGGGCAGGTCGCCGATACCGAGCTTCTGCATCATGCGGCTGCGGTAAGTGTCGACAGTCTTGGGGGATACATGCAACAGGCGCGCGATCTCGATCCCGGACTTTCCTTCGACCAGCAGTTGCAGGATAGCCCGCTCGCGCTGGCTCAACGAGTCGAGCGGACTATCGATGGTGCGTTTGCGGATGTAGTCATCGACCATCGACTCGGTGATCTTGTGGCTTAGATAGCGCCGCCCGCCATGGACCGCACGCACGGCATCGACCACTTCGTTGCCGGCTGACTCCTTGCGCAGATAGCCCAGGGCGCCGGCTTGCAGGGCCCGGAAAACATGTTCGACCGTGGAGTGCATCGAGAGCATGACGACTCTGGCAGTCTCCTGCTTTTCGATAATCTGGGATGTGGCGTCAATTCCATTGAGCAGCGGCATGGCCAGGTCCATCAGGACAACGTCCGGCTTTAATCGAATAACGGCCTCCACGGCCTCGCGGCCGTCGGCTACTTCACCGATAACGCGAATGTCCGGCTGGTTTTCGAGTAATAGGCGCAGGCCATCACGCACTACGGCATGGTCGTCGGCAATCAATACGGTGATGGTCATGTGCTTTCCCAGTATCCGTTTGGAACAGTCACGGCGACGATGGCGCCTTTATCCTGGCCCGGCGCTATGCGCATTGTCGCACCAATGGTTCGCGCCCGTTCCGCCATGATGGCCAACCCCCAGCCGCTGCCCGCCGCTCGTCGCTGCAAACTTTCGGGCGCGATCCCCTGGCCGTTATCGCAGATTTTCAGGTCGATGCTAGCAGCCTGTTGGCTTAATGTGACCGTCACTGCCGTGGCCCCGGCATGTTTGGCAACGTTGATCAGTGCCTCCTGAACAATGCGGAACAGCGTGGTTTCCACCTTGCCCAGCAAGCGGGGAAAGCTGTCGCCTGCCACACATTGAAAGGCAATCCCTGTCCGTCCGGAGAATTCCTCTCCATGCCAGCGTAGCGCGGTACTCAGCCCGTACTGCTCAAGCAATGCCGGATGCAATTCTTCCATGACGCCCCGTACAATCTCGGTCGTTTGCTCGACCAAGGCCAAAGCATCCTTGATTCTCGTCTGTGCCGGGAGTAGCAATCCCGGTGGTACCGGACCGGAAAGCAGCGCCAGGCTGAGGTTCAGGCTCATGTTCAATGCCGATAGATTCTGGCCGATGCGGTCGTGCAACTCGGTTGCAAGGGCCTGGCGTTCGGCATCTTGAACCGCGACTAGCTGCTTGCTCAGCGCTTCCAGACGCGAATTGTAGTCAATGATGGTTGCTTCGGCTTCCTTGCGTTCGGCAATTTCGATTTCCAGTTTCTGGTTGGCAGCGCGCAAGGCTTCGGTGCGTTCCTCAACCTGCATTTCCAGCTGCTGGCTATTTTTGCGTCTTTCCGCTTCCAGTCTCCGGCGGAAGCATTCCAGGCTGACGACGATCCAGATCAGCATGGAGAAAATCAGTCGGTTGGACTGGCCAACCCAGACAAGGCCGTTGCTCGGTTGGATTTGCAGTTTGATGCCGGCCAGGAGTGGACCAAGTATGGCTATTGCCACCAAAACACTATTTTGCGCACCTACGCCGATGGCGAACAAAGCGAGCAGCAGGTAAAGGAAGGGGACCGCCAGGCCCAAAGGCGTGTGCAGATCCAGGGCAAAGATTACGACCATGCCCACGGCTATCGCCGGATTGATCATGAAGCGAAACTTGCTATACGACATGGGCTTTGGCAGGAGAAATGTCATCGATGCAGGCCTTGGATATCACCTGATATTTGAGGGGCCAATATTGTTTCATCAAATATCGCTGTCCAGTAATCTCCCCAATTCTGCTCGGCTATTCGGCGGCCGAGAAAGTCAGATCGCTGCTGGTATCAAAACAGCCACTGAGACCTTAGATCCAGCCAAGGTGCTTGCATGCCTCATAGACGAGATACATGCCAAGTCCACAAACGAAAATCCCGAAGATCAGATGAAGGTAGTTTTCATTCAGCCGGTTGGCAAAATAAGCGCCAAGCCACGCCCCGAGAAACATGGTGGCTGCCAGAATAATGGCAGCCCGGACATCGACGTTGCCATGCCGATAATATTCATAGGCGGCGGCAAGGCCAATCGGCGGTAGCAAGACGGCCAAGGTCGTGCCGGTTGCCAGATGTTGGGAGAATCCAGCCCAATAGACCAGCGCGGGGACGATGACGATGCCGCCGCCGATGCCGAAAATACCGGCTGTAATGCCACCGGTCAGACCGATAAAAATGAAGATAAGCCACGATGGCATCAGGTTATCCTTTGCTTTCCAGCGCGGGGGGTAGAGCGAGAAATGGTTTCTGGCTGAACTTCGTTTTGTCCACGTACGCGATATTACCCGCATAGGCGGAAGGGCGGCAGCGGTACGCACGGGGCTTCACCGGCCAGTGCTGAGCTTCGTCTAGAATTCAACGATTTGCTTGATCTTGCGTCGGCGTACGAAGGATGCTGCTTCTCCGGCGAATCGATCAATTCCGATCCTGTTCAAGAAAGAGTCATCATGCGCATCAAGGCGTTGGCAGGTATGCAGCAACATGGCACCGAGGTCATCAGCCGCGAAATGCTCGCCGTTGAGTGGCTCGAAAGTGCGGACAATCCAATGTTCTGTGACGTACTGAGCCGATTCATCCGGTAACTATTTTCCAGCCCGAATGGCCGTGAGGCAAAGATCGTAGCAGCTGATTAATCCCCGGCCGTCAGTGCTTGTTCGGTCCAGCGTTGGGCCTCGTAATTGGCCGCCTCGACGGTTAACGCATCCAGATTCAAGAGGCCGGCAACCTTGGCGACATGCTCCATTTGGCCGCGCTCGACAGCGATTGCCAGGGTCAAATAGCGGGTATAGGGACCATCGCTATTGACCAGCACGCTGGTTACGCTGTCCGGCAGATTCATGCCGGTGATGACCTTGTCGACCGGCATCCCGAGAAGGACTTCGATCAGGGAAAGGAGCCCGACCAGGAAAAGCTCGTCGGCTTCGTGTTTCTGCAGGCGGTTCTGTGCCAGGATTTCCAGAAAACGGGCGCGGCGTAATGCGAGTTCGAGCAGGCCCTCATCCCGGGGACTGCCGCCGATTCGAAACATGGAAATCGTGAGCCAGCGGTAGAGGTAGCTCCGGCCGAGTACCGTGATGGCCTGATCAACGCTGGCCACGGAGCTGCCCAGCCCTGCAGCAGGTGAATTGGCCATGGAAACCACTTTCAGCGCAACGGCTGGATCGCGCTTGGCCACATCGGCCAGGGCTGCAGCGTCGGCATCCTGGCGCAGCAACTGGAGCAGCTCGATGAGGACTAGGCGGCTCTGGTTGAGCTTTTCCCGGGTGTCTTCTTCATCGGCCTGCGCTGCGAATTCTCCTAGGGAATAGGGGATTCCCCGTGCTTGGCACAGGCGGTGTTCTGCCCACGACGTAATGTTCTCGACCATTAATTGTAGGGAGGGGTATCGCCGCTTGATGTCGGATACGACGCGCTCGAAAGCTTCCAGGGAATAATCGCCAAAGTTGAGGATCAGCAGATCGGCGGCGTCGAGTGCGCCGGAAACCCCGATGGCGGCCCCGGACAGGGCGACCTTCGCGCCGCACGCCCGAATTTCCGCCAGTATCGAAAGCCAGCCCGGCTCGTCGCAGCCCGATATCGGTGCCTGGACCAGAAATGCCGTGCCGGGGGTAGCCAGTTGTCGAAAATCGTGAGCCTGCCAATCCTGGGTGTTGATCGGGATGATGGCTAGTCGTCGCTGGACCAGATTGCCGATGGCTTCTTTCAGCAGCAGTTCCAGGCGGCTAGCACCATCGACAGCGGTTTTGCTCGTTAACCAATGGGTGTTGAAGCGGTAACCGGCAATACGGGAGCGTTCATCGATAATTTCCTCGCGGTGCATAACCGCAGCCGGAGCTTGGGCAACTTTTGCTTGAGGAGGTGGTTCCGCGCGTGGGGGGCGCTGTGATGGAAAGGGTTCCGGAGAAAATTCGCTTTTATTGGAACCTAGTCCAAGGATATGGAGAAGTTTGCCGAACACGATGGAGTGCGAAAGAGCGTCTATGACTTTAGTTGTAAATTTTCCCGAACGATACAGGAATATTGGCAGGGTTAGCACTCGGAAATTTACCGGGGGCAGGGGGAGTTTGCGTGATGGTCGGGGCTTTGCGTGGTCGTTAACGTAACGTGCTACGGGGCCGAAGAAGTGCACAGCAGAAGGGGGAGTTCATGCTGGTGGTTGTAATGCAATGACTGCCATGCCGATCAGTGCGATTGCTGCTCCCAAGATGTCCCAGCGGGTCAGCGCAATGTCATCGACGAGGCGCAGCCATGCCAGTGCCACGGCAATATACATGCCCCCATATGCGGCATAGGTTCTGCCTGCGGCCGTGGGGTGAAGGGTCAGTAACCAGGCAAACAGGGCCAGGGAGAGTGCCGCCGGCAGCAGCAGGAGTGAAGTCTTGCCTTGTTTGACGACCAGCCACGGTAGGTAGCAGCCGACGATTTCAGCGATTGCCGTTACGGCAAATAAAAAGCTCAGGCGCAGCAGTTCCATGGTGATACTCATCGCGGTGTGGCCTACCATGTTGCCTCAAAGCGCTGCTGGGGAAAGAGGTGGGCCGATAACTCTAGCAGCAAGCCTGGCGGCCGCGTCGCCGGAAAAGCCGGTAAACGGCACGCCAGCGGCGAAGCACGAGCGAGAGCATCCCGCGGCGTGCGCTGCGCAGATTTCGGCGTAGGGCAAGTAGCGCGGCGCGCGTCCGTTGATAGACCGGATGGTTGTGCAGCGTGTCGAAAACGATGTTCTTGAAACGGATCGTGGCGACATAGGCCCGGGCAAACCAGGCAATTTCCATTAACTGGTGTTTGGTCAGGGCAAATATCCGTGCCACCAGTGCCGTTCCCACTACCTTGGCGGCAAGGAAGGTTGCAATGCCGAGGAAGGCGGCACCGTGGCCGATGAAATAGATTCCGACGAGTTTGAAGGGCAGAAGCACTGCACCCGGGATGATGAAGCAGGTCAGCGCAATGTAGCGCGGGGCCTGGGTAATCCATGTTTCGACTTGGCGCAGTACCGGCCAGCGGCCGATTATGGCCATGAAATTTTCGAGTGGCTCCCACAGCCATTCCCAGAACCACAGCAGCAGTGCAGCCAGCACAATGAAGGGCGGTGTCAGTAGGCGTTTCAGTCGCTGTTCCATGCCGGATAATCCCGTTTGATGGGGCGAATATAGCTGAACGGCCGCTGTTTGCCTGCATGTTCCCGGTAACCGGTTGTGACGGTGGCTGACCAATCGATATTCGGGTCGTGCAGCTTGAAAAACCCGCCGAAAACGACGAACATGCCGCCCCTTCCTTGCCTCTTCCCGGACATCAGCCATGGCCTTCAAAGACAGCATGCCGCAGTTCCAGATTCTCGAACTTTCGCGCATCGATCCCGATCCGCGGCATGTCCGGCAGAGCATCAACGAAGAGGCCCTGAAGGGCTTGGTCAATGCCATCGAGAAGCTGGGCGTTATCCAGCCGCTGATTGTCCGTCCGGGATCCAATGGCCGCTATGTCGTGCTGGCGGGCGAGCGCCGTAGGCTGGCCGCCATTCAGGCCGGTGAAACCGTGGTGCCGGCGGTCATCCGCGCCTGCACCGACGAAGAGGCGCTTACCGTACGCGTTTTCGAGAATATCGGCCTGGGTGTCCGCTCAGCGCTGGAACCGCGCGACATGGCCAATGCCATCCAGGCTATCGCCGAGCGCTTCGCATCGCCGGAAGAGGCCGCCCAATACTTTGGCCGAGCGCCTACCTGGCTGGTCCAGGCCACCGCTGCTGCCAATCTATCTGAGAAGGTCAGCGCCCTGCTCGATTCAGGCAAGATCGCCAGCACCGGCGCCGCCGTCCAGCTTGAGAAACTGGCCAAGAAAAACGAATCTCGGGCCGAAACTCTGATCGAGCAGATCGAACAATTACCTGAAGGCGAAAAGGCCTCGAAGAAGCTGGTCGACGCCGCACTGCAGCA
>JAGWUW010000272.1 GCA_028868235.1 Betaproteobacteria bacterium
TGTCTAGCAGCCGGGTCGCCTCTGCCGGATCGGCTTCGATCCGCTCAATATGCAGCGCATCGGTGTCCTTGCAGACCGCGACGTACATGGCGCGGGTCAGCCCGGTCAGGTGCATGTAGATCTGCATCTGCGCCGCGTGCTGGGGCTTCGATTTGACCACGCCCTTGGCAACGAGATCTGCAAAGCTCTTGACCGAGTGGGTCTTGAACTCGACCACGTGCCAGGTCTTCGGCGCTTCCAGCAGCCCAAGGGCAGCGCCATCGAGCGAACCGCCGAAATGGCCGCCATGGGCTTCGACCCGGAACTGGCGGCCAGTCTCGGGATCGACCTCCAGCACCGTGGCACCGGTAGAACGCAGGTTCGCGACGATACGGTCCTCTTCGCGCTGCCCGGTTTCGAACAGGCGAAGCATCCGACCGGAAAAGCGCGAAGGCGTGACCCAGCGGAAATCGAACCACAGCGCGCGGCCGCAGGATTTACCGACCAGCGATGCGCCGAGATGTTCTCGAAAGCCGTCACCCTGGCGGTTTTCGTATGCGGCATAGATCGCCGTCAGAGTGGGTGTCGGTGCGGCGGGAAGCTCTGCCATCACAAACCCTCCGCTTCGCTGCGGGCACGGGCTGCGGCGAGCAGTTCGGCCCACACGTCGGGATCATGGCGGGCGCGCAGGATGTCGATCAGCGCGTCCTTCATCTTGTTGCGGCGGTGCCAGCCGCTGCCATCGGCAAGCAGTTCAGCCCGTTCGCGGTAGAGGTGGCGCTGCGCGGTGCGGGCGCGGTTGAACCACACCGGGTCGATCGGCTTTCCCTGCGTCTGGCGGGTCAGATCGGCGGTCGCGATCTGGGTGCGGATCTTGGCGATGGCGTCGTCGAGTTCGATCAGGCGGCGCTGTTTTTCAGGCAAGCAGGGGGCGTTCGCGGCCACAGGGGCCGCGTTGAGCGGTTCAGTCATGGTCAGTCTCTTTGGTCTGGCTGAGGCCGCCGCGATTTCCCGCAGCGGCCTGCAGGGGTCAGCCGTTACGGTTCCAGGGGGCAGCAGCCGGAGCGGCCGAAGTCTGCGAGGCCGTGGGCGCGGCCTGATCGGCAGGCGCCGCGGGCGTGGTCTTTTCCGGGACGAGGTAGCGGATCGTATTCTTCTCCGAGTAGCCGTCCTTGGGCGGCTTCACGCCAACCTGGATCGTCATCGGCACCAGGTGCAGATCGACGCTGTCGTTGACCTGCAGCTTGCCGGTTGCGTGGCAGATGGCCGACAGCGTGCGCTGCGCAATCTCGACCGTCTGCGGGTTTGAGTTCACGAGGTTGAGCTGGTCGAACAACTTGCGTCCCTGGTACTGGCCCTCGATGATGTCGAGCATCAGCCAGAGGAACTGGCCCATGCCGTTGCGGGTGACGCGCATTTCGCTCTCGACGATCTGGGCGCGGTACTTGCCGGCGGGAAGAACATCGTAGCCGGTGGTGGGTTCGATACCTGTCGCATCGAATGCGGTGTCAAAACGTGCCATTGAGAAAACTCCGGATCAGGACTGTTCGGGCTGAGGCATGGCCGCGACGAAGGCTTTCCAATCGAGCGGAAGCGTGTCGGGCAGGCCGTAGCGGTTCTTGGCGAGGAAGGCCGGACGCTCGGCGGTGTGCAGGACGCGCTCACCGGAGCCGAGTGCCCGAGCTACCTTCTTGTTAAAGCCAACATCCGCCTTCGTGATGGACATGCGGTAGTTGGCAAAAAGCACGACATCGCAGTGCTCCTGCAGCAGGGCTGCGGCACGGGCCTGAAGCTTGATGACGTAGCGGTCGTAGGGCTCATGTTCAGGGCTATCGAAGCGCTTGATGTCGGTATGCGCGATCTGGACGACGGCCATGCCGCGGCGATCACGCAGGGTGTTCAGGCGATCGAGATATTCGCGCCAGACCGTAAGCGCCTCGGCATAACCCTTGCCGAAACCGGGTGCTTCGATCGAGGCCCAGCCATTGCGGCGGCAGGTCTCGGCCCAGACCAGCGGTTCCAGCCAGTCCACGCTGTCGATTACGACAGTGCTGTAGGCGTGCTCCTCGTTGAGCAGGGCGTCGAGCGCCTCAACAACATCGGCGTAGCTGGTGGCGAGCGGGAAGTGCGGAACCTTCAACATGCCAAGGCCGTCCTCGGTCATGATGACGACAGGGGCGTCGGCTCCAGCCGCGAAGGTCGTCTTCCCGACCCCATGCACGCCGTGCATGAGGATACGGGGCGGGCGCAGCGTGCTCGACGTCTGCAGGGAGGCAATCGAAATAGCCATCAGTTCGCCTCCTCTTGAGCCATGACATCAGCCTCGGGCTCGCTGGAGTAGACGGCCAACAGCGGGGTGCCGTCGGCGTGGGTGCCGGCTTCTTCAATGTGATACCGGCGCTGGACCTCGAAGATTTCCGGCAACTCCCAGCGACGGTAGAGGCCGGGGATCCGCTTCAAAGGCTCAGTCGGGATGGCAGTGGTATGGCTCATCAACTGGGACTTTCTGTTTGGGCAAAGACGCTCGGTGCGTCCGAAGTTGAAAGGCCAACGGCGCGCACCGAACGGGACAACGGGGTCAGGATTTTTGTTCTGCATGGTCACGCAGGCGCTTCAGGGCGCGCTGGAACCGCTTGCGTGCCGCCGGCTCTGACAGGCCCAGCTGCTGACCGGCCTCGGCCTGGGTGTACCCGTCGATGACCACGCGAAGGACAAGGTCTGCGTCCACGCCGATCAGACGGGTCAGTTCGGCAAGCAGCTTTCCGGGTTCCAGCTCCGGGTCCGAGACCTCGAAAACACCCCCGTGTAGATCGGTGTCGAACTCGTCCTGGACGGCTTGGCGGCCGGTTTCGCGTTTGTGCGCTCGCAGCACGTCGCGTTCGACGTTCTTGAGGATTGTGGCCGCGATCCAGTTCACGCGATCGAGATCAAGTTCGCGGATCGCGGCCGTCGCGCGAGCCAGGATTTCAGACGCGATTTCGTCGGTCTGTCCGAGGCAGCGAGCCCGTGACCGACGAAAGACGCCGTCAAGTCCGGGCCACAGCGCAAGTAGCATCAGCGTGAGAGCACAGTCCCCGGCACGGTCATTGGCCTTGGCGCCCTTTATCAGATCGCCGAGGAGCAGGTTCTTCTGATCGGGCGAGCTATCGCCGCGATGCAGGTGGTCCAGCAATGCCGCCGGGTCCGCAAAACGGGTCAATCCGCGGTGGCGGTTGCACACCGTGGCGAAGCCGCGCTGGAAGTTGAGGGTGGAAGACGATTGAACGAGGTGTTGGTGAAATTCGTGCCACGAGGAGGGCATTTGACGCCAGCCTGACGGCCGGGCGTCGAGCGCCTCCTACTGGCCAGATCAGGGCGTCAAGCGCCTCTCGTTTCGGGGATGTTCGGGTAAGTCTGTCGCTAAGCTAGCAAGCGGACTTCTTGTTCAGGGTGCCGCAACCGTGGCAGTTCGCGGTAACCGGGAACCCCACCAGATACTCGCGGTGCTTCTGAACGCGGATGTGCAGCTGGTTTCCGTTAGCGACACCCAGGAGCTTACCGCACTCAGTACAGCGCCATTCAGGCTCGCCACCGGTCATGCCACCACTAGTGACAGGCGCATTATCGCCGCCATCGTTTGCGGCGGAAAGGCGCCGGATTTTCTTGAGCCGGTAAGCACTCGTGTGCGGCTTTCCGGGGACCTGAACCAGGGAAGGATTAGAGGGGTCAACATTCATAGTCGGGGACTCCATTTGGGGGTTTTAAAGGGACGAGATCGGTGGTTCGGAAAAGCGCGTGCTTTCCCGTTGAGGCAGTTTTGAAAATGCGAGATTTCAGCGTGTGTTAGGCGGCTTCGCCGGCCTCGGCTTCCGCTCCGCGCCGTTTGAAGCCAAGACTGGCAGCCTTCTGACGGCTCTGGCGTGCTTGGTTGCGGGCTTCGCGGAAGTCCGGTTCAAGTTCGGTGAGTTTGTCGACCAAGCCCTGCAAATCGTACATGTTCGACATACGGC
>JAGWUW010000273.1 GCA_028868235.1 Betaproteobacteria bacterium
GGCTGAGAAATACCCTTCGAACCTGACCGGGTCATGCCGTCGTAGGGAAACGAACGCTGGTGCGGAACCAGCGCGCTCCCTGCCCGTCTTACCTGGCTGTATTCACGCACGGAGCTTCCATGAACGCCAAAGACACCTTCCTCGCCGCCAATGCCCACGTCGACGAGGCCGCCATCCAGCCGCTGCCGAATTCCCGCAAGGTTTATATCGAGGGTTCGCGCCCGGATATCCAGGTGCCGATGCGCGAAATTTCGCAGGCCGATACACCGACTGGTATGGGAGGGGAGAAGAACCCGCCGATCTATGTTTATGACTGTTCCGGAATTTATTCCGACCCGGCCGCCAAAATTGATATTCGCTCAGGCCTGCCTGCTCTGCGTGCCCAATGGATCGCTGAGCGAGGCGATACAGAGGAGCTGACTGACCTGACCTCCGAATACGGCCGCCAGCGGGCCGCCGACAAGGCGCTCGACGACCTGCGCTTCCCCGGTCTGCACCGCAAGCCGCGCCGCGCCAAGGCTGGTGCCAACGTGTCGCAGATGCACTATGCGCGCAAAGGCATCGTCACGCCGGAAATGGAATATGTCGCCATCCGTGAGAACCTCAATCGCGCCGCCTACCTCGAATCGCTGAAAGCCACCGGCCCGATGGGCGACAAGATGGCCAAGCTGCTCGGCCGCCAGCATCCGGGCCAGAGCTTCGGCGCCGCCATTCCGGCCGAGATCACGCCGGAGTTCGTGCGCAGCGAGGTCGCCCGCGGTCGCGCCATCATCCCGAACAACATCAACCACCCGGAAAGCGAGCCGATGATCATCGGCCGCAACTTCCTCACCAAGATCAATGCCAACATCGGCAACTCGGCGCTCGGCTCCTCCATCCAGGAAGAAGTCGAGAAAATGACCTGGTCGATCCGCTGGGGTGGCGACACGGTGATGGATCTCTCCACCGGCAAGAACATCCACGAAACGCGCGAGTGGATCATCCGCAACTCGCCCGTGCCCATCGGCACCGTGCCGATCTACCAGGCGCTGGAAAAGGTGAATGGCAAGGCCGAGGACCTGACTTGGGAAATCTTCCGCGACACGCTGATCGAGCAGGCCGAACAAGGCGTCGATTACTTCACCATCCACGCCGGCGTGCTGCTGCGCTACATCCCGCTGACCGCCAACCGCATGACTGGCATCGTCAGCCGTGGTGGCTCGATCATGGCCAAGTGGTGCCTGGCGCACCACAAGGAAAGCTTCCTCTACACGCACTTCGAGGAAATCTGCGAAATCATGAAGGCCTACGACGTCGCCTTTAGCCTCGGCGATGGACTGCGTCCCGGGTCGATCTACGACGCCAACGACGAAGCGCAGCTGGGCGAATTGAAGACGCTCGGCGAGCTGACTGAGATCGCCTGGAAGCACGATGTGCAGACCATCATCGAAGGGCCGGGGCACGTGCCGATGCACCTGATCAAGGAGAACATGGACCTGCAGCTCGAATACTGTAAGGAAGCCCCGTTCTACACCCTCGGCCCGCTGACCACCGACATCGCGCCGGGCTACGACCACATCACCAGCGGCATCGGTGCCGCGATGATCGGTTGGTACGGCACCGCCATGCTCTGCTATGTCACCCCCAAGGAACACCTTGGTCTACCCGACAAGGACGACGTCAAGGAAGGCATCATCACCTACAAGCTCGCTGCCCATGCCGCCGACCTGGCCAAGGGTCACCCCGGTGCGCAGATCCGCGATAATGCGCTGTCCAAGGCGCGCTATGAGTTCCGTTGGGAAGACCAGTTCAACCTCGGCCTCGACCCGGACAAGGCGCGCGAATTTCACGACGAAACCCTGCCCAAGGAGTCGGCAAAGGTCGCCCATTTCTGCTCCATGTGCGGCCCGCACTTCTGTTCGATGAAGATCACCCAGGATGTGCGCGACTTCGCTGCAGCGCAGGGCCTGAACGAGACCGATGCGCTAGAGAAGGGCATGGAAGCCAAAGCGGTCGAATTCGTTAAGACCGGGGCGGAGGTTTATCGCAAGATCTGATCTTCCCCGAAGCGTTGAGAGCAAAGGCAAGGCGGCCAATTTGGCCGCCTTTTTCATTTTGGCCGATCCGAGCGGCGGTGCAAGGTATGTGTGCCGGTTCTGGGCGAAGTCAGCGATTTGCGCTGAGGGGAGTCCGGCAGCGATATGGGTGGCATCAATCTCTAGGGCAGGCTGATCCGGTTGGCCCGGAAAAACGGCAAAAACTAAATCTGCGACAATAGCGCATGTCGCGAAATTACTGCTCCACTCCTTCGCCGGCGATGGCTTGCCGCCCCGGTTGTGGCGCCTGTTGCATCGCACCGTCGATTTCTTCGCTGGCCAAGCCGGCCGGCGAACCCTGCCGCCATCTTGATGGCGAATTCCGTTGCCGGATTTTCGCGCAGCCGGAGCGCCCAGCCTGCTGCGCTGGCCTGCAAGCCTCGCCGGAAATGTGCGGCGCGACGCGCGAACAGGCGCTCCGCTGGCTGGCCGATCTCGAAGCGCTAACCCGGCCGGGATAGTAGAATGCGGCCTCCCCATTCTGGCTGCATTTCATGGAACCGATTCTTCTCCTCAAAGCCCTGATCCTCGGTGTTGTCGAGGGACTGACCGAATTTTTGCCGATTTCCTCGACCGGGCATCTGATCCTGGCTGGTGATTTGCTCGATTTCAACGATGATCGCGGCAAATTGTTCGAAATTGTGATCCAATCCGGCGCTATCTTGGCAGTCGTCTGGGAGTACCGGGCGCGTATCGCCGGCGTCCTGTGCGGCCTTGGTCGCGAGCGCCTGGCCAACCGACTGGTTCTCAACCTGGTCATCGCTTTCATGCCACTGGCGGTGCTTGGCCTAGCCCTCAAGAAGGCCATCGAGGCTCACCTGTTCAAACCGATGCCGGTGGCACTGGCCTTTATCGTTGGGGCTTTCGTAATCATCTGGGCCGAACGCCGTACCCACACCGTCCGCGTTGAATCGGTTGACGACATGACACCGCTCGATGCCCTTAAGCTTGGCGTGGCGCAGGCCTTTGCACTAATTCCGGGCACCTCGCGCTCCGGCGCCACGATCATCGGTGGCCTGCTGTTCGGTCTGTCGCGCAAGGCAGCTACCGAATTCTCCTTCTTCCTGGCTATTCCGACGCTGTTTGCCGCCACCGCCTACAATCTCTACAAGGAACGGGCGCTGCTTAACGCCGATGATCTCGGCATGTGGGCGGTCGGCTTCGTGTCTGCCTTCATCTCAGCCTTCCTGTGCGTGCGCTGGCTGCTGCGCTATATCTCCAGCCACGATTTCACGGCTTTCGCCTGGTATCGCATCGCCTTTGGCATCGTCGTGCTGGCCACCGCGCACTTCGGTTGGGTACAGTGGACCGCGGCCTGATCGTCTACCTGCACGGCTTCTGTTCCTCGCCGGCATCGTGGAAATCACGCCTGCTGGCTGAGGCAATGGCCCGGCGGGGGCTGGGCGGTCATTTCGTCTGCCCGCAGCTGTCCCCGGTGCCGGATGCGGCAGTCGCTGATGTCAGTCGGTTGATTAAAGCTGCCGACGGGCCGGTGACACTGGTCGGCTCCTCGCTGGGGGGGCATTACGCCAATCATCTAGCGGAAAAGCATGGGCTGAAGGCCGTGCTGATCAACCCTGCTGCGGTCGACCGCCTCAATCTCGCCAATTTCGTCGGCGAACACGCTAACTTCCATAGCGGTGAGCGTTTTACCTTCACGGCAGCACATGTCGCCCAACTAAAGGCGCAGGTACGGCGCCCGACGCCGGATCGCTACTGGCTACTGCTCGAAACAGGCGACGAGGTGCTTGATTACCGCCTGGCCGTCGATTTCTATGCCGGCTGCCGGCAAACCGTGTTGCCTGGCGGCGATCACAGCTTCACGCAGTTTCCGCGTTACATTCCGCAAATCATTGAATTCGCTGGGCTATAATCCCCCGATGAACGTATTG
>JAGWUW010000012.1 GCA_028868235.1 Betaproteobacteria bacterium
GTGGTCATCGTCCGCACCGATCCGTCGCTGCCCAAGCACAAGGGCCTTTCGATTTTCTTGATCGACATGAAGGCGCCTGGCGTCGAGGTTCGGACGATCCTCGACATGTCGGGCCATGCCCCCGAATTTAATGAAGTCTTCCTCACCGATGTGCGCGTGCCCGCGGCCCACATTATTGGCGAAGAAGGCCAGGGCTGGCAGATCGTGCTCGAAATGCTTCAGACCGAGCGCATGAGCATGGCCAAGCCGGGGGCGGTTTGGGGCCACGGCCCGACAGCGCGCGAACTCATGTCAGGCCTTATCGAGACCGGCAAGATCAAGGATCCGCTGATCCGGGACGAGGCCGCGAAGCTCTACGTGCAGGGCGAACTGCTCCGCCTGCTGGTCGATCGCAACCTCAGCCACCGTATCAACGGCGCACCTCCGGGTCTCGAAGCAAACCTCGGCAAGATGGTCGCTTCCCCGCATGGCCAGCAGCTTTCCGATCTCGCCAAGCGCACTGAAGGCATCGTCGGCATGCTTCGGGACGATGATGAACTGCCTTTGCCGAAACTGGATTACGGCATGTTCGACACCTGGGACTATTGCTACTGGTTTGGCCCGGCTTCAACGATCGGTGTTGGTACGCAGGAAGTCCTGAAGAACACCGTCGCCGAACGCATCCTTGGCCTGCCGCGGGACATCGATCCCACCGCCAAGTTACCGTTCAACGAAATTGGCCGCCCCAAGCTGGCTGCGGCCTGACCTTCAAACGAGCTGGCATGCGCTGTCTGCGGCGCGGCGGTCGGCCCAGATTCAGGAAAACCAATTCCCATGGACTTCACTCTAAGCGAAGATCATCTCGCCCTCAGGGATTCCGCTCGGACCTTCCTTTCAAAGGAAGTCAGGCTCGAGCCCTATCTCAAGCCTGAAGCCAACGAGAAGCCCGTCGAGCGTGACGGTCTGTGGAAAGCAATGCAGAATCTCGGCTGGGCCGGAATCGCCATCCCAGAGGCATATGGCGGACTGGGCATGGACTACATCGACCTTGTCATGGTCGTCGGTGAAACGGGCCGCACTCTTGCGCCGTCCGGCCTGTTCGGGACCTTGGCTGGGGCCTGGGCGATCGAACGCTGCGGCAGCGAAGAACAGAAACTGGCGCTGCTCCCGCAGGTCTCTGCGGGTGAACTTTCGCTGGCACTCGCGGTTGCTGACCCGAACGGCGATGTGAATGGCCAATCGCATGGTGCAACCGCCGCCAAGACGGGGGATAGCTGGACCCTGAACGGTGAAAAATCGTTCGTTGTCGAGGCTGGCGGGGCAGACAAAATCGTCGTCATGGCGGACGTGGATGGCGGAAGCGGCTTCTTCATCGTCGACGCCACGGCACAGGGCTTGGCCATGGAGCGTCTCGACTGGCGCGACATAACCCGCCATGTGAGCCGCATCACCTTCAACAATGTTGCCGCTGAACGCCTGCCTCAGGCAGATGGCGATAGCTGGGCTTGGATCCGCGATCGCCTTTACCTGGTGCTCGCCGCAGAAAGCGCCGCTGGCGCCGAACAGGCTCTGGAAGACGCTGTCGCCTATGCAAAGGAGCGTGTCGCCTTCGGTCGCCCGATCGGCGCCTACCAGTCGATCAAGCACGATCTTGCGGAAGTCGCAGGGGGCAATGAATGCGCGACCGCTGGGGTACAGTATGCGGCCTGGGCCCTGAGCGAGAACACGCCCGACGCCAGCAAGGCTGCCGCTATCGCGCAGAGCTATGCCAGCGAGCAGTATTGCATCTCCACCTTCCGCAACATCCAGGTATTCGGTGCGATCGGTTTTACTTGGGAAATGCGCAACCATCTGTTTTACAAGCGGGCTCGCACTAATTCTGAACTGCTGGGAACCCCGCGCGAGCAGCGCGAGCAGCTTGTGCAAATTCTTGAGAACGAGCAAAAGCAGGCGGCATGATGGTCGCCTAAGAGAGGAAACATGGTTCGGGTACGATTTGTCGATTCTGCAGGGAACGAAACTGACGTAGCCATCGATGACGGAGTCTCTGTCATGGAAGGGGCCGTCAGGGCAGGAATTGACGGAATTGACGCCGATTGCGGTGGCCAGCTTTCGTGCGCCACTTGTCACGTCTACCTTGGCGAGGACTGGGTTGGACGGGTGCCGGAACCTACTGAGGATGAGGATGCGCTGCTCGAATTCGCGGCGGAGCGTCAGGAAAATTCACGCCTCAGTTGCCAGATTTTCGTCCGGTCCGATCTGGACGGGATGGAAATCCGGATACCAACGCATCAGGCCAGTTGAGGGAAGGGCTGCGCCGCATGAGCGGTGCAGCCCTCCGCCAGCATCCATAGAGCGGAGCGAATTGTGTCCGTCATACGGCTGCGGCCGCTCGGCCCGATCATTATTGGAAGACCAAAGTCATGAAGATCCTTGTCCCCGTCAAGCGGGTGATCGACTACAACGTGAAGCCGCGGGTGAAGGCGGATGGCACGGGGGTCGATCTCGCCAACGTCAAGATGAGCATGAACCCGTTCGACGAAATCGCCGTCGAGGAAGCCATTCGCCTGAAGGAAAAGGGCGTGGCGACCGAGATCGTCGCCGTGTCCGTCGGCCCGCAGAAGGCGCAGGAAACGCTGCGCACGGCGCTCGCCATGGGTGCCGACCGGGCGATCCTGGTGCAGACCGATGACGAGGTCGAGCCGCTGGGCGTCGCCAAGCTGCTCAAAGCGATTGCCGATGAGGAACAGCCCGGCCTCGTGGTCCTCGGCAAGCAGGCGATCGACGACGATTCCAACCAGGTCGGCCAGATGCTCGCCGCGCTGATGGGCCGTCCGCAGGGCACCTTCGCCTCGAAGGTCGAAGTCGAAGGCGACAGCGTCTCGGTGACCCGCGAAGTCGACGGCGGCCTTGAAACGGTGAAGCTCAGCCTTCCTGCCATCGTCACCACCGACCTGCGCCTCAACGAGCCGCGCTATGCCTCGCTGCCGAACATCATGAAGGCGAAGTCGAAGCCGCTCGCGACCAAGACTCCGGCTGATTACGGCGTCGATGTCGCCCCGCGCCTCAAGACGCTCAAGGTCTCCGAACCGCCAGTCCGCTCGGCCGGCATCAAGGTGGCAGACGTGGATGCCCTCGTCGCCAAGCTCAAAGAACTGGGAGTCGCCTAACATGGCCAAGACACTCGTTTGGGTCGAACACGACAACACCAGCGTCAAGGACGCCACCCTCGCCGCCGTCACCGCTGCCTCGCAGCTCGGCGAAGTCCACCTGCTTGTCGCCGGTTCGGGCTGCGCCGCAGTGGCCGACCAGGCTGCGAAGATCGCCGGCGTGGGCAAGGTCCACCTCGCAGACAACGCTGCCTACAAGGACGCGCTGGCCGAGAACGTCGCGCCGCTGATCGTGGACCTCATGGGTCACCATGACGCCTTCGTCGCGCCGGCCACCAGCCACGGCAAGAACATCGCCCCGCGCGTCGCGGCGCTGCTCGATGTCATGCAGGTCAGCGACATCCTCTCGGTCGAAGGCCCCAAGACCTTCACCCGCCCGACCTACGCTGGCAACGCCATCGCCACGGTCGAGAGCAGCGATGCCAAGCTGGTGATCACCGTGCGCGGTACCGCCTTTGCCAAGGCGGAAACTTCGGGCGGATCGGGCAGCGTTGAAGCCGTGTCGGGTGCAGGCGATGCCGGCCTGTCGAGTTTCGTCGGCGCCGAGATCGCCAAGAGCGAGCGTCCCGAACTGACGAGCGCCAAGATCATCGTCTCGGGCGGCCGCGCGCTGAAGGACAGCGAAACTTTCAAGGCTACCATCTTCCCACTGGCCGACAAGCTCGGCGCCGCCGTCGGCGCGAGCCGTGCAGCGGTCGACGCAGGCTACGTTCCTAACGACTATCAGGTAGGCCAGACCGGCAAGATCGTCGCCCCGGAAGTCTACATCGCGGTCGGCATCTCGGGCGCGATCCAGCACCTCGCCGGCATGAAGGATTCGAAGACCATCATCGCCATCAACAAGGACGAGGACGCCCCGATCTTCCAGGTCGCCGATATCGGCCTGGTGGGCGACCTGTTCAACGTGGTGCCGGAGCTCACCGGCAAGCTGTGACGGGTCACCTGGATCCTTGCGCCGAAAGTTGCCGCATATATGGTATCGTGCCGAATTGCCGCAAAGGCTTGCCACGATAAGCGGGTACCCGCGCTATCTCTGTTGACCGCCCGATCAACCTGTGCGGAAAATTGAGTCCTGATGGCTCCAAAGTTCGGATCACTGAAGCGCCATTCCTCGGTGGCGGTGGCAGCAATGCCTGTCCCAGTTGCGGGGTATGCCGTTTCATGGAGGCTGCAATGAATGCGCATTTTGCCGGTAGGCTGGCGTTTATTTCCGGGGCCGCAAGCGGGATTGGCCGGGCAATCGCAATCGAAATGAGCCGGCGAGGGATGCAGGTTGCAGTCGCCGACATTGATCTGGCGAGAGCAGAGCAGGTCGCGGCAGAGATTGGCAATGCGTCGGCGGTGTTTCTTGAAGTTTCCAATCCGGCGAGCTGGGCAGCCGCGCTCGACCAGGCCGAAGGCCGCTACGGGCCGCTCGCCGTGATGGTGAGCAACGCCGGTGTTGCAGGCAGTACTGATCCGGTCAGCCAGACCTCGCAGGCCGCGTGGGAGTGGTCGAGATCGGTCAACCTTGATGGGAATTTCTACGGGCTTACGCAGGGGCTGGATCGGATTGCGGCAACAGGCCTACCCGGTCACCTTGTGGCGACCTCATCGCTCGCGGTAATCAACGTCAAATCTAGGATTGGCGTCTATGCGGCGATGAAGGCCGGTGTACTTGCCTTATGCGAAGCGCTTCGCGACGAACTGGCGGGCAGCAATATCGGGATTTCGGCTTTGCTTCCTGGGCCGGTGCGGACCCGATTGCTGGAGGCAAATGCCTCGCGTTCGCCTGACGAGGTTTTTGTCAGCAGGCTGGAAATTCAAGAGGGACTTCTCCGCAACGGTTTACCACCTGAAGAGGTCGCCATCATGACCGCCGATGCCATCGGAACGCAAGAATTCTGGCTTTTTCCAAACCGTGACCTTGAGGACCGCATCGATACGCGAATGGCAGACATGAAGAAATCTTTCCGGTCTGCTGCGACTGGATAAATGCATTTTCGGCTCGTAGGTTGGACTACAACGAAAGAGTGGGAGGGCAGGGCCTTCCTGGCTAAGGGAGAGAATGTGTGGTCACGGCTGGCATCGATGTCGATCTCAAGTTGGACGGGGCCAAGTCTGCAGAAACGCCAGGTGAAATTCGCGGACGCGTGATCTGGACACCCACCGACGAAGATCGGAGAAAGTCCAAAATATCCGCCCTAATGTCCTGGCTCGCCGAGCACCGGGGATTATCCTTCGATACCTATGAAGACTTGTGGCACTGGTCTGTCACCGAACCGGCTGCCTTTTGGGATGCTGTCTGGCACTACTTCGGAGTCGAGACGGATACGCCTTACCGCGCGGTGATGGAGGGCTCGGGCTTTCAGGGAACCACCTGGTTTCCGGGCGCCCGGCTCAATTTTGCGCGTATGGTCTTGCGCCACGAGGAACGTCGCGCCGACGATGTGGCGATATCGGCTTATCGCGAAGATGGAAGCCATACAGAATGGACCTGGGCAAAGCTCGGGGCGGCGGTACGCCAGGTTGCTACCCGGTTGAGGGCAATGGGCGTCGAGCCCGGTGACCGGGTTGCGGCCTGTGTCCCCAATGTCGTAGAGGCAGCCGTCTGTTTCATCGCAACCACTGCGATAGGCGCTGTCTGGTCTTCGTGTAGCCCCGAATTTGGGGCCGCAGCAGCGACCGATCGTTTTTCCCAGATCGAACCAAGGCTGCTTATCGGTGTATCCCGCTACACTTATGCGGGGACGGTGCACGAACGCGGGGATGTCTTGCGCGATCTCGTCAAGGGCCTTCCGACACTTGAGCATCTCGTCTTGTTGCAGGATGGTGCGCCCGACCTGGAAATACCCGGAGTGGCGGTATCGACCTGGGCGTCGCTTGCCCAGGCACCGGGCCCGGCTCGCGAAGATTTCCACTACGAGTCGGTGTCCAGCGATCATCCGCTGTGGATCGTTTATACGTCCGGAACAACGGGCGCGCCCAAGCCGATTGTCCACACCCATGCCGGTGCGCTCCTTGGCTTGTCGAAAGACCTCTCTTTTCACGTGGAAGTCGGCGAAGGCTCTGTGCCGTTTTTCTACGCCACGCCGAGCTGGATCGTGTGGAACATGGTGCTCGGCGGGCTCAGCCTGGGTGCGCGGGTCGTGCTTTATGATGGCAGTCCGTTTTATCCTGATCTCGACTGCCTTTGGTCTGTAGCCGAACGCTCGGGGGCGACCATCATGGGAGTCAGCCCCGGGTTTATCGCCCGAATGAAGGAGCGTGGGCATGATCCCTCCGCACAGCATGACCTTCATAGGTTGAAGGGCCTGGTTCTCTCTGGCGCTGTGACCGAGGCCCCTTTGTTTGAATGGCTCAGCGGCATACTGCCTTCTAATTGTCGGATCCTCTCCCAAGCCGGCTCCACCGAAGTGTGTGGAGGCTACGCGGGGGGAGTCAGCCTGTTGCCGATCCGCGCCGGGGAAGCCACGGCTCGAATGCTCGGGATGGACGTGCTGGCCATCGACCCGGATGGACGATCCGTCCATGGCGAAGGCGGCGAACTGGTGATTGGGACCCCTTTCGCCAATGCGCCGAAATGCCTGTGGAATGATCCGGGCGGCGAACGGATGGCGGCCAATTATCTGTCGGCTTATGGCGGAAGGTGGCAGCAAGGCGACATGATCATTATCCACGAAGATGGCGGCTGCAAGGTTCTCGGCCGGTCCGATGCCACGATGAAACGTAATGGCGTGCGGATTGGTGCTGGCGAGATTTATCGCGCGCTCGAGGATGACCCGGCCGTCGCTGACGCGATCGCCGTATTCCCGCAGGCAGGTTCTTATCGCGATGTCCTGATCCTGTTTTTGCGGCCGGCACAAGGCCATGTTCTGGACGATAACCTGCGCAGGGCGCTCATCGATAGGGTCGGGGCGAAGTTAAGTCCCCGGCACGTGCCGGACCTTATCGAAGAGGTGCCAGCCATTCCCTACACGTTGACTGGCAAGCGGCTTGAAATCCCGCTTCGCCATTTGCTGGAGGGGCAGATCGATGCGCAGCAATTTGGGGCGTTGTTGCAGCACGATCGGGAGACTGCACATTGGTTTGCGGCCTTCGCGGCGAGAGGACAAAGTGATGATCAAGGCGTTTGATCTCGGCCTTGCCGGCATGCCAGCCCTCATTACGGGCGGAGCGGCGGGAATCGGCCGTGCCACGGCTCTCCTGCTTGCCGAGTGCGGTGCCCATGTAGCGATCGTGGACAAAGACGGTGCTGGCGCCGTCGCACTCGCCGACGAGATCAGCCATGCGGGTGGCCGTGCCATCGCGGTCATAGCTGATGCCGGCCGGGATGACGACATTCGCGCCGCGGTCGCCGAAGCGGAGGCCTCGCTGGGCGTGATCAGGGTGCTCGTGAACAATGTCGGGATAGGAGAGCGTCGACCGATGGTTGATATCTCGGTCGAAGATTGGCGGAACGCGATGGAAATCAACCTGACCGCGACGTTCCTGTTTTCGAAGCTGGTTGCCCGGCGAATGGTGCACGAAGGGCTTGGAGGCTCGATTGTGTGTATTGCTTCGGTCGCGGGGGAGACGGGAGTACTCAACCGCAGTTCGTACGTGGCCTCGAAGCACGGGGTTGTCGGATTAACCAAGACGCTGGCGCTGGAACTGGCGCGCCATAACATTCGGGTGAACGCGGTCGCTCCCGGAATGGTGAAAACAAATTTGACCGCAAAGCTTCTGAGCGACCCGGCGCGGATGGAGCGAAGCAACGCTGCCCACCCGATGAACCGTGTCGGCCGACCGGAAGAGATTGCCGATGCAGTCGTGTTTCTTGCTTCCTCCCGCTCAAGCTTCACCACCGGGGCTGTCCTTGCCGTCGATGGGGGCTTCCTCGCTGGGAAAGATTCGTGATGTCACCTTCCGATTCGGGTCGCGTCAGGTCGGAAGGCAGCCAGGCAGGATGATCGAATGGACCTGAAATTGACAGGCAAGCGGGCGCTGATCACCGGCGCGTCTAAGGGTATCGGTCTTGCCGCAGCCTTCTCGCTCGGTCGTGAAGGTTGCGACGTGGTTATCGCCGCGCGAAGCAGCGATGCGCTTACCCGCGCGGAAAGCGAACTGCGTGATGCGGGGATCACGGCAACCGCCATAGCCTGCGACCTGAGCCGCGAGGAAGCCCAGGATACCTTGTCCGCACAGTGCGGGGAGGTTGACATCTTGGTCAACAATGCCGGCGCGATCCCGCCTGGGTCCTTGCAGGAACTGGACATGCAGCGCTGGCGGACGGCGTGGGATCTCAAGGTCTTCGGCTATATTGCGCTCACCCGGAAGCTTTACCAGCGGATTGCGCGGAACAAGGGAGTCATCGTCAACATAATCGGTGCCGGCGGCGAACGTTTTCCGCCCGATTACATTGCGGGGGCGGCCGGCAATGCTGCGCTGATGGCTTTCGTGAAGGCGCTCGGGCGCTCCTCATGTCGCGACGGCGTCCGGGTGGTCGGGATCAACCCGGGATACGTGCAGACCGATCGCGTTAGAGTTATGATGCAGGCGGTTGCTGAAAAGGACCTCGGTAGCGCCGATCGTTGGGAAGAACTGTTTGCCCACCTGCCATTCGGACGAGCGGCAAAGGCAGAGGAAATCGGTGATGCCGTCGCCTTTCTTGCATCGCCGCTGTCCGGCTATACATCGGGCACAATTCTCACCATTGATGGCGGCCACGTTTGATTTGACGTTCAAGGCGCACGCGGGCTTTTTGCCTGGCCAAGAGGTCAGCCTGCTGAGCTGATTGCGCCACCGCCAGTCTTAGTGCAGTTGTTCTAGTTACGGCTGGCATGAAGCGGCGCAATAGTCCATCTTCTCCCGACTCCCGGGAGCACCCGGGAAGCAGAAGGAAATCGAGGAGGCACCCGGATGCCGGTACTTCAACTTAGTCGCGATGGCGCGGTAGGGATCATCACGATCAATGAGCCACCGGTCAACGTGCTCAGCGTCAACGTTCGCAAAGCATTGCTTGAGGGCTTTGCCGCGATGCGTGCCGATCCCGATATCGAAGCGATCGTGCTGGTCTGCGGTGGTCGGACTTTCATCGCCGGTTTCGATATCTCGGAGTTCGACGGTGGTCTGCAAGAGCCTCACTTGCAGCGCGTGCTGGACGCGGTGGAGCACGTCGGTAAGCCAACCGTCGCGGCAATCCACGGCACGGCGTTGGGCGGCGGCTTCGAGCTGGCGATGCTGTGCAGCCACCGGATCGCGGTCCCCTCCGCTGCGGTTGGACTACCCGAGGTCAAGATCGGACTGATGCCCGGCGCTGGAGGCACCCAGCGCCTGCCTCGCGTAGTTGGCCCGGAACTCGCGCTGGACCTGATGCTTAGCGGGCGATCGGTCGGTGGCGCAGAGGCGCTTAAACTTGGCTTGATTGATTGCCTCGCCAAGGAAGGTCAGCTCGAAGCAGATGCGATCACATTTGCAGGACGAATTATCGAGGCGAACGGTCCATTGCCGCGGATAAGTGATCGTCAGGAGCTGGTGGATCCATTCCGGGGCAGGTCCGAATTTTTTGCCGCCTACCGTGAAAGCAGGGCTGCGGAATTTCGCGGCTTCAACGCACATGAGGCGATCATCTCAGCAGTCGAGGCGGCTGTGGAACTGCCTATAGCTGAGGGACTCCAGTGCGAGCGGGAGCTTTGCAATGCCTTGGTGGAAACCCGCCAGAGCCTTGCTCAGCGCCATGCTTTTTTTGCCGAACGTCGCGCCGCAAAGATTCCGGGGGAGCTCCTGTCAGGGGAAACCCGGCGAATCGTGTCGATCCGCATCCATGGCAATGGCGAAGGGGCTGAAGCGGCGGCACGGTACTTTGCAGGCAGTCGGGTCCCCGTCGGCAAGTTTGACCCGGCGGGCTGTGAGGCGGGCGGCACATACCTGATTGTCGTCACCGGTAACGCGGGTTTGCCCCATTGCATCCCAAGCGAGGCGATCGTCGTCCTTACCGAAGATTTCGCCATGCTCGATGACTATGCAGCGAAGGCCGATGTGCCTGAAAATGTGTTGGGCCTCAAGCTGCGCTCGGACGGGCGGCGACTCGCGGAGGTCGTCCGTGGCCAACGCAGCGATCCTGCCTCCCTGGGTGCTCTTGTGGACCTGTTGCGACGTTCGGGGAAAGTCCCGGTGCTGTGCACGCCTTCCCCCGGCCTCGTCCGGGACCGCCTGCTGGCCACGCTGCGCGGCGGCGCTGAGCAACTGCGCGAGGAGGGCGTAGCTGCCTCGCTCATAGATGGGGCTTTGTATGACTATGGCTTCAGATCGGGGCTACTCTTCGGTGATGTGGATGCCATTTCTCACGCACTGAACCAAACAGGCATGGACGGTCTCATTGAACGCTTGCTCGCACCCGTGGTGGAAGAGGGAAGGCGATTGATAGCAGAAGGAATTGTGCAGCGAGCATCAGACATAGACATCGCGGCGATCCACGGCCTCGATTGGCCGATCTATACCGGCGGCCCCATGTTCTGGAACGCGACGTGCAGTGGCGAACCGGCAATGACCGGCTGACACTGCAGCTGGAAAGGGATGATGCTTCGCCCATTGGCATCAACTCATCCCCTTTGCATTCGCTCTTGCCAGAGTTCCGCGACAAAATTGCTATCGGATTTGTCTATTCTGGGTGACGAACTCAAACGGTTGTACTAATGTGGTGGCAGGGATGCGATAGATCCTGGTCTGATATGGCGGATTGGGCAAGATGTTGGCATCCGTGGGAGATCCATATGACGACATTGGCAAAGCCAGATGGCAACGCCGGGCGCTGGGTGCGTGAAGATGCAAAAGCGGGAACGTTCAAGGTCAGCCGTGAGGCGTTCACCAGCCAGGAAGTGCTGGATCTTGAGAAGGAGCGCATCTTTGACCGCTCATGGCTCTATCTGGGTCACGCATCGGAGCTCAAAAGCGCGAATGATTACCTGACCCGTTCCGTTGGCGGGCGCGAACTGATTTTCAACCGGAACCGCAAGGGGGAGTATCAGGCTTTTTTTAATGTGTGTCCGCACCGCGGCGCCCAGGTGGTTCGCGAGCCGAAAGGAAACGCGATCAGCTTCAAATGCTTCTACCATGGCTGGGCGTTTAACAACAATGGCAAGTTCGCCACCAAGTCCAGTCCGAAGACCTATCCTGAAAGCTTCGATTGTGATGGCTCGGTAGACTTGCTGCGCGTGCCGCGTTTGGATTCCTATCGTGATTTCTTCTTCATCAGCTACGATGAAAGCATAGTGCCTCTGCCTGGTTACCTTGCCGGTGTGAAAGAAATACTGAATTTTATCGGCGATCAATCACCCAATGGCATGGAAATCGTTGGTGGCACGCAAGAATACAGCATTCGGGCCAATTGGAAGCTGCTCTGCGAAAACAGCTACGATGGATATCACGCGGCAGAAACACACGAGACCTACTTCGAGTACCTGATCGATGAGTTGGGCGGCGTTGATGCGGTCAACTTCAAGGCGCTAAACGAACATAATGGCATTCTCGACCTTGGGAACGGTCATGCGGCCACGCAGGTCAAGGCACCTTGGGGGCGTCCGATTGCACGAGCCATTCCGACATGGGGAGAGAAGGGCAAGGCAGACGAACAGCGAATCCTCGCTGAACTTACCGAGCGCGTCGGGCCGGAACGTGCCCTGAAAATCGCCGATTAGGATCGCAACACGGGCGTGTTCCCGAATCTCGTGGTCAACGACATCATGGCGATTACCGTACGCACGTTCTACCCTGTGGCACCGGATCTGATGAACGTTCGCTCATGGGCGCTCGCGCCGAAAGGCGAGGAGCCGGAGGCAAGGCATCGACGTCTCAACAACTTCCTCGAATTTCTGGGGCCGGGCGGGTTTGCCACGCCGGATGACGTGGAAGCACTGGAATCCGCGCAGCGCGGATACGGCGCACTCAAATTTGCTCCATGGAATGATATTTCCCGCGGGATGCATCGTGAAGTACCGCTCATGGATGACGAGGAGCAGATGCGGGCATTCTGGCGGGAATGGAAGCGCAGGATGGAGGGCGAATGATGGCCGAACAAGATGCTGCCGGAACCCGGTCCGCATTGAAACTGCGAACTCGTGCCGAGTATGAGGATTTCCTCTTCAATGAGGCTGCCTTGCTCGATGAATGGCGGCCCGACGAATGGCTTGCGCTGTTCACGACCGATTCGATCTACGAGGTGCCCACGATGGGGCAGGGCCTCGAAACCGGGCCTGACAATACCTTGTACTACGTTGCAGACGATTACCGCCGGTTGCAGCACCGGGTAAAACGGCTCGGAAAGCCTTCTGCGCACGCCGAGTGGCCGCATTCAACCCATGTCCGCGCGGTGAACAATGTGCGGATCCTGGGCGTCGAAGAGCTTGGCGTTCACATCGCCTGCACCTTCACGACCTATCGCTCAAAGCACCATGTCACCGACACCTATATTGGCCATGCGCACTACTGGCTGGTGGACGAAGGCGGGGAAATCCGGATTAACGCAAAGCGTGTGCTGCTGGGAATGAATAGCCTCCAGCCTCACGGCAAGGTGAGCATTATTCTCTGAGTGCTGGCCCAAGTGGTCACCGTACCACGAACGGCTTTTCTACTCTACCGTTTGCTGATCGAACGGCAGCCTAACTCAAAAGAGATCGGCTGCCGTCGTGTCTTGCTGTCTTTCGGGTCCTAGCGCTTGATCCCAAGTGCATCGAGCACATCCAGATCGTCCGCAGCTTGTGAGAAGCGATAGGAATACAGGATAGTGTTGGCCTCAGGCATCTGCTCGTGCGGGGTCGGAACGGCGACCGCCAACCCATGCATCGTTTGGCGCCGGTGTTCGAGCCAGGCCTCATCGAAGCTCGGCGCATGGTCGCAATAGGTGCCCAGCACTTGCAGGTAGTGGCGAAGCAGGTCACGTTCGTTGGCTCGCCGATCCTCGATGGAGAGGGCGCAAGTCATGAAATAGGTGACGTCATGTCCCCAACTGCCGGGCATGCTGCATTGCCAGTCAAGAATCCCGGGGGCAGCATCTGCTTCGTAAAAGGAATTGCCGAGGTGAAGGTCGGCATGGATGTAGGTCTGCGGCTGGCTGTCGTTAAGCTCCCACAGCCTGTCAACCGCGCGCTCGATCAGGTCACCGTCGCGCGTTGCCTCGGGCATGTACGCAGAAGCCGGCATCTCCATCACCTGGTTCCACCAACTGCGACGAAGCTGCCACTTCATGAAGACGCGTAGTGGTTCTTTCTGGGCAGTGTAATTCTTCAGGCGCGGATCGTTCCACCAGCGGCCATGGTATTCACCCATGAGCTCAAGCATGGCCGCGACCCTGTCAGGCGTGATCGGACGGTTTGGTGCGCCAAAAGTCGCGCCCCTGGCGGTCAGGTCTTCCAGCAGCACGATGCCCTGGCGGGTCGCTTCGTCGAATTCTGCATAATAGCACTTGGGAAAGTTGATCTTCAATTCCGGCGCGACCTCGGTAAAAAAGCGCACCTCGATAGCCAGGCCCCCCCAGATCCGCTTGAGCACACGAGGATCAAAGCCCCCCTTGATGTACATCTGCGGGGGAAGCTCCGCGCGTTGGCCCGCTTCATTGTACTGCATGCGCAGACGGGCCTTGCTTGAGGTCGTATGCATGCCGCTATCGAAAGTGAACGAAATCACTTCAACGCCAGGATAGCGCTGCGAAAGCGCCTGCGTCAGCCATTCACAGCTGATCGCCTCAAAAGTCAGCGGTGGGGGGATTCTTTCGGCAGCCGTCATCACCATCTCCTAGTTCGTTTCACTGCGATTAATGCGTGTGTTTTATTTTCATGTTATCGCTGACTTTCCGAGAAGATCAAGTCAATGTGAAGGATCAGGCGGATTTCAGCATGCCAAAGCAGCAGTAACATATCCTTGTTGACAGCCCTTCTTAATGCAGTTGTACTGGAACTATCTGGATAGATATGCAGGTTTTCGATCAGTCAACGAGAGGGTGAACCATGGAGCGGCAGCCAGAAGTCGACCTGACAGGCAAAGTGGCGATTATAACCGGTGCCAGCCGAGGAATCGGTCGGCAGGCCGCGATCGATTTTGCACGCCGAGGCGCGAACGTCGTGATCAGCGCCCGAACGGTCAACAATGATCCCAACGTCATCGGCAGCCTGAGCGCAACGGCAAAGGCGGTCGAGGAGGCCGGCGGCAAAGTCCTAATGGTCCAGGCGGATCTCACCCAGCGGGCTGACCTGAAGCGCTTGGTTGAGGAGGCGGTCGCGCATTTCGGAGGCGTCGACATCCTGGTGAACAACGCCGGCGCAACTGAAGGCTCGGTGTGGTCGAAAGAATTCCTCGACATAACATTCGAGGAATGGACCAATCACTTTGATGTCCATGTCCACGCGCCGTTCATCCTGATGCAGCTCGTAACCCCGATTATGGCATCGCGCGGCGGCGGGAGGATCATCAACATCACGACCGGATCAGCCGAGGCGCATCGCCTTGTCGAAGAGGTGGTGCCTCCGACGGCATCATTCGGGCAGTCGGCTACGGTACCGAGCTATTTTGCAAGCAAGCGCGCACTTGACCGGCTAGGCAATGTCGTTTCGCCCGAATTGCGGAAATACAATGTGTTTGTAGTGACCATGCACCCGGGTTTCGTCGCCTCTGAAGTGGTTACCACGCGATTGGAGGGGCAGTCGAAGGAAGGCAAGGCGGTGCCAATCGATACCGGGATCCCAGCTCGGATGATCGTGTATTTCGCCGCCTGTGCAAACCCTGAAGAGTACACCGGACGGCTGTTCAAGGCAGAGCGAGAATTTGCAGAATTGGGCTTGGATCGGAGCGATCTCGGGGCGGCTAAACTGGTAACATCCGGCTAGGCAGCCGCCTGTCACCCACTTCCGGCTCGTTGAAGTGACGGGTTGGCTTGTGGCAGCGATGTCCAGTCAGACAAGCAGTGAGGCGCGGATCCGGTCGCGGCGGGCCTGATTAACGGCAAGCACATCCGCGAGGTAACCGTCCACCGAACCCGAATGCGCGATCAGCGACGCCTCGCACCGTTCGAGATAGTCGGGTTCCACCGATAGGAGCGACCCCAGAACCTCGTCGCTGGCGGAGATGCCGTGGACTTTCTCCATGTATCTCCGCCCCTGTCGCAGGCGTTCGGTCGCGTCTCCGGTCGCGTTGCTCAAGAGAAAGTCCTCCAAGGCATCGTCGCGATGCACGCCCAAGGCGCGATGAGTTAGCCAGGCGAGAATTCCGGTTCGGTCCTTGCCGGCTGCGCAGTGGATCAGCATTACCCCATTACCACTAGCCAGTGTCTCAAAATAGCGCCGGAACAAGGTGACCAAACGAACATCAAACGGCATTTCGACGTAATTGGTGGCCATGAATTCCTGCATGGAGGCAAGATCCTGCGCGTTCGCGCGGAGGGCCTTTATATGCGGTGGTTCGGCGCGGCTTCCGACACTTGTCGATCTTTCGGCCGCCGGTTCCTCGATCAGTTTAAGGGGAAGCTTTCCAATCCACCTACTTGGCTGGGCCCGTTGCTCGCCAGGATGCCTGAGGTCAGTCACAGAGACGATGCCGAGAGCTTCCATGCGCGCCAAATCTGTGTCTGTCGCGGAATGGAGGTGGCCGGAGCGGAAAAGGCGGCCAACTGCCACGCGTGCTCCATCAGCTGCGCGCCAGTAGCCGAAATCGCGAAAGTTGGCGACCTTTTCGAAACTGAGAACACGATCGAACCCAGGAGTCATCAAGAGTTCCCTTTAGCCAATGTCGGAATAGCATCTGTATCCGTCGTCAGCAGCATGCAAGGCTGCGATATTTTCTTCATCAAGGACCGGTCCCACACCCTGTTCACTGGATCGTGATCAATTCATCATCGAGCTGGCGCTCAGTCGATAGCCATTCGCGTGACCTTCAGCGCCTTGATGCCGGCCAAGAGCGCTCACCAACCTGCTTCGCCACGATCCGACCCTTGGATTGCGATCGTTACCGCAACATGCAATAGACCTTGCGAAGACTCGCAAATGACAACGTGACAGCAGCAAACGTTCCCCGGCCGGAATAACGGCCACACGTTACTTGCGATCTGAATTACATGTTTTAATCAATGATCACTCCACCGGGATTTCCTTACCGTGCGAAGGCATGTTCTGAAGGATATCGAGGGACGTGAATTCGGCGATCCCTGTCAAAAGCAACCCAGTTCCGCCACTTAGCGAATTCTCCAAGCGAATTGGACGTTGCGGCATTGTCTGAGCGCGATGGAGGGCCGAGGGAAGCCATGTGCACCAATTCGCCGCTTCGCAACATGAAGCGGGGTTACCTTCCTGTCTCCGCGCGCGCCCGCTTTGCTTGACAAGGTGCGTGCCGAATTCATAGTTCAATTGAACTAAAAAGCCGGAAAGAACGCCGTGGAGATTGGTTTTTCAACCCTGAACAACCTGCACCTGATGCGTCCGGACGACTTGGCGAGGGCGGCGGAGGAGCGGGGCCTTGAATCGCTGTGGATTGGCGAGCATGCTCATTTGCCGGCCGGCGACCGTGTCCCGTATCGCATGAATAACGGGAAGATTCCCGAAGCCTATCGCTGCATGGCCGACCTTTTCGTTTCACTCACTTATGCGGCAAGTGCCACTACCAGGCTGAAGCTGGGAACAGGGGTCGCACTGCCGCTTGAGCGTGATGTATTCAACATGGCCAAGGCCGTTGCTTCACTCGATCAGTTGTCTGGTGGTCGGGTCATGATCGGCGTAGGTACGGGCTGGAACTTCGTGGAGTTTGAGAATGTTGCCCCCATGCCCTGGAAGAAACGCTATTCCGGATTGAAGGAATGCGTTGCCGCCTTGCGCACGCTATGGCGCGACGACGTGGCTTCCTTTTCGGGCGAATGGTATTCCTTCGATCGAGTCTTTAGCTATCCAAAACCGTTTCAAGAGCCTTTGCCTCCAGTTTATGTCGGGGTGGTGGGGGACGTCGGAACGCCTCATGCTGCGGATTGGGGGGACGGCTGGATGCCGATCGATATCGGTGATGGCAAACTTGGTGAGAAGATCATAGAATTTCGCAAGATGCTTGTCGAACGTGGCAAGGACCCGAAGTCTTTTCCCGTTTCAGTCGTAGCGTTCGGTCCACCAACACTGGACAGGCTGCGGGCCTATCAGGACATGGATGTAACGCGAGTTTTGGTCAACGAGCCGGGTGAGAGCACCGAGGCCGTGGAACGCTTGCTGGATAAAACCGGAGACCTAATCGTCAAATTGGGGTGACGCTTTCCGGCCTGCCAGGCTGCAGGCCTGGTGAGCAACTGACATTGGAGACCCTGACCACTTGCCAGGTACACTCCACCCGAAATCGTAATTTTTGAATTCACTAGTTGGTTTTGGAGGGCCTCAATCCTGCGATCGGGCCTCAAAAGGTAAGGCGGCTACCCCAGCGGAACAGCCCTACTGAAACTGGATGTCGCTTTCTTGCTGGATCCTCCTTGAACTTGGAGAACATTGCAATGCTCGTACCCTATGCAGACTTGGCCAGCGCATTTGATGCGGACAAGCTTCTTTCAGACGCGCGGCAGATATCAGGACTGTCGGACTTCGGAGACGAACGCTTCATTTTCGCCCTGCGCCGAATGACCGAGTGCTACATTCAGGATGTGCAAGTTGATCATCAGGGCCTTCGGCTCGTGCGCGATACCATCGTCAGGCAGCTGGTAAACCGGGCACGCTTCGAAGCCGATCTCAAGGCGCACCCGGAAATTCGCGACGAGGATGTCAGCGATCCGATCGTGATCCTTGGCATGCCGCGCTCGGGCACTACGAAGACTCATCGGATGCTCGGCACCGATCCGAACTTGCTCAAGACCTACATGTGGCAACTGGTCAATCCTGCACCGTTCCCGGGCTGGAATGGTGAAGGGCGGGATCCGCGGATTGCCGCAGCGCGCTCGGATGATCCACTCATCGAGGCGAATGACAGCAATCCCGAATTGCGCGCGGGCCACCTGTATGGCGAGGAGGAAGTGCAGTCGGACCTCTGGCTTCTCGGCCTGACCTTCAACGACAATTTCTGGAGCAGCTGGCGCCCCCCTTCACCAGCCTACTATCATTACCTGATTGATCGCACCTACCCGTCGGACCGCGACAATCACCATTACGCTGCCGACCTTTATCGTTATCTCCAATGGCAGCAGGGGGGACGGAAAGGTCGACGCTGGCTGTTCAAGAATGAATCGCTGCTCAATTCCGTCCACGACTTCCTGGAATCGCACCCCAAGGCGACGTTCATTCACATTCACCGCGATCCGCATGTTTCAATCCCGTCGCTCCTCAAGCTCGGGACAGAATTTTCGCGTCCATATTTTGCCGGGATAACAGCGCACGACATCTCCCATACGTTAGTGGACCGGTTCTCGCGCTATGCGCACCGCTACATGGCAATCCGTGACAAGAACCAGCTCGGCGACCGGATCATGGACGTGCAATACGAGCAGATCCGGAGCAATCCGATGCCCGTGTTTCGGGAGCTTTACGAGCGCGCTGGACATGTCCTGACTCCTGAATCCGAACAGCAGATGATCGGCTGGGAGATTGCAAACGAGCAGGGCAAGCATGGCACCCACAAGTATTCGCTCGCAGAC
>JAGWUW010000274.1 GCA_028868235.1 Betaproteobacteria bacterium
CGACTGATGGCGACCAGTTCCAGGCCGAGGATCTAGCCAGCGGCGAGATCGTCTCGTGCTCCTACGTGGATTTCCCCGACCACTTCGGCGTGTTTCTTCCCCTTGCCGGCATCACCACCGTCAAGCAGATCCGTGAGAGCACGTTCGATATCCGGGCCACAAGCCGGCTCAACAAGCTCTATGTCGAGCTCTTGAAGGACAACCCGGAGTGGGCGAGCGCCGAACGGCGGCCGGACATGAACCACTTCATGGCCCGGCTGATCTTCTGCTTTTTCGCCGAGGATACCGACATCTTCCACGGCGAGGGCCTGTTCACCCGGACGGTCGAGCAGATCAGTGCGCGGGATTCGTCCGATACGCGCCATGTGATCAGCGAGATTTTCCGGGCGATGGATACCAAGCTGGCCGATCGCGCGACCGCCAACATCCCGCGCTATGCCAATGGCTTTCCCTATGTGAACGGCCAGCTTTTTTCCGGCAGCACGGAGACGCCGCGTTTCAGCCGGATCGCCCGGTCGTACCTAGTGCACATCGGCAACCTCAACTGGAAGAAGATCAACCCGGACATCTTCGGCAGCATGATCCAGGCGGTGGCCGATGACGAAGAGCGCGGCGCGCTCGGCATGCATTACACCAGTGTGCCGAACATCCTGAAGGTGCTGAACCCGCTGTTCCTCGACGATCTGCGCGAGAAGCTGGCAGAGGCTGGCGACAATTCGCGCAAGCTACTGAACCTGCGTCAGCGGATGGCCAAGATCAGGGTGTTCGACCCGGCCTGCGGATCGGGCAATTTTCTCGTCATTGCCTACAAGCAGATGCGAGAAATCGAGGCCGAGATCAACGAGCGGCGAGGCGAGCCCGATCGGCGCAGCGACATCCCGCTCACCAACTTCCGCGGCATTGAGCTGCGCGATTTCCCGGCGGAGATTGCCCGCCTCGCACTCATCATCGCCGAGTATCAGTGTGATGTCGTCTATAGGGGACAGAAGGAGGCGCTGGCCGAATTCTTGCCACTCGACAGTCAGAACTGGATTTTCCGAGGCAATGCCCTTCGGCTTGATTGGCTCAGCCTGTGCCCCCCTGCCGGAACCGGCGTCCGCGCACAGGCTGATGATCTGTTCGGCACTCCGCTGGCGCAATCGGAAATTGATTTCTCGAATGAGGGCGGCGAGACCTACATCTGTGGTAACCCCCCGTATATCGGGGACAAATTTCAGACCAATGAGCAAAAGGAAGACCTGAAGGCGTTCAAGACCGGCAGGCAAGACGTGCGGGCGGTCGATTACATCGCGGGATGGTTCTGGAAAGCTTCTGAATACATCAAGCACGGTGGGCGCTTCGCGTTCGTTTCGACAAATTCCATCTGCCAAGGTGTGCAGGTTCCGCTGATCTGGCCGCGCATTTTCCGCAATGGTCAGTCCATCTACTTTGCCCATGACAACTTCATGTGGGGAAACAATGCGGCGAGGAATGCCCAGGTCACCTGCGTGATCGTCGGCGTGACCGGAAAGGGAGAAACCAAGAAGTTCATCTTCACGGACGAGACGCGCAAGGAGGTTGCGAACATCAACCCCTACCTGTCAGCCGCCGACACCGTCATCGTAGAGCGGTCGTCCGATCCGATCTCCAACGTGGCGACAATGTTTGGTGGCAATATCCCACGGGATCGCGGGAATCTGCTACTTTCCGCGCAAGAGAAGCAGGAGCTGGTTCAGACCTATCCAGAAGCAGCCAAGCTGATCAAGCCGATCCTGGGCTCAAACGAATTCATCAATGGCTTGCAGCGCTACTGCCTTTGGATTTCTGACGAGGATGCCGAGCTGGCCTATTCCATTCCGCCGATCGCAACCCGGCTGGCTGATATCCGAGAGTACCGCCTGAATGGCAGCGAGCGCGGGCGCGCTGGACTCGAAACACCCTATAAGTTCGAGCGCACGATCATCGGTAAAGAGCAAACGATTGTTGTCCCAAGCGTGTCGTCCGAACGCCGCCCTTACCTGCCATGTGGCCTTCTCGGACCTGATGTGCGCGTTTCGAACCTTGCTTTGGCAGTTTACGACGCGCCCCTCTGGAACATGGCACTGATCGCATCACGTTTGCACGTCGTCTGGGTCGCGGCAGTGTGCGGCAAGCTCGAAACTCGATACCGCTATTCAAACACCATGGGCTGGAACACCTTCCCCGTTCCCAAGCTGACCGAGCAAAACAAGGCCGATCTCAAGCGCTGCGCGGAAGACATCCTGCTGGCGCGCGAGGCCCATTTCCCGGCGACCATCGCAGACCTCTACGATCCTGAAAAGATGCCGGAGAACCTCCGTCACGCGCACGAGCGCAACGACGAGGTACTGGAGCGCATCTACATTGGCCGACGTTTCCGGAACGACACCGAGCGGCTGGAGAAGCTGTTCGAGCTCTACACCCGGATGACCAGCGCGAAGGCAGCGTGACGATCAATGGTCGACCGGGTGCTTTTCCAGATGTGGGGGCCGTTTCGCGACGGCTTGATCGCCAGTCACCGGTTCTACGTATCGGAGGCAAAAACCCGCCTGATGTCTCAGTTCGGCACCATGAAAGAGGATGCCGACCGGTACGCCGAGGACTGGCTGGCCAGTCGGGCACCTTACTTCAATCCAGACCGGGATGATCCTGCGGATGCCTATCAGCAGGCATGGGACGAAAGCGTCTCGTTCTACCTGCAACTCGAAGACCTGCGGAAGGCGACGCGATTAAGCGTGATCGCTGGCATGTACCATGAATGGGAAAAGCAGCTGCGCGATTGGATCACGCGCGAACTGGGCCGGCTTATCCACGGCAGTCACACGCGGGCAGCACTTTGGAAGGCAACCATCGACCAGCTTTTCGACTTTCTGGAATGCTGGGACTGGCCTGTCCGTTCACGCCCCTATTTCCAGCCGCTGCATCAATGCCACCTCGTCGTGAACGTCTACAAGCATGGCGAGGGCATATCCTTTGAAAAGCTGCACAAGGATGCTCCGCAGTTCCTGAAGCGCGACGATTTCTCCGAACCGCTGCTGCGCTTTCCGCCTGACTATACCGACCTCACCGTGACCGACGATGACCTCGACCGGTTCTCCGATGCCATTGTTGCATTCTGGCAGGACGTCCCGGAAAACACGTTTGCATCGCAGATCGGCAATCTGCCGAAGTGGCTGGAAAAGGCCATCGAGAAAGACCAAGCAGAGGCGTGATCTGCCCCGTTCTGGCCGCCCCAGTGCAAAGCGCGAATTTGACATAGCAGATTTCGTAAGTCAGAAAATTGGCCGAAATCTGAAATAAGGATTTTGTGTCAGCGCGAATCTGACATATGGAAATTCCAATGGCAAATTGAGGGGCGCTTTCTCAAATATGGATCTTTCAGCCTATCAGGCGGGACGGCACGAGCCCCAGCTGGAATATCGCAGCTTCCTGCCAGAGGAGATCAACCATGGCTGGACGATATCCGATCCGCAGGTGCTGCAACTGCTTGGCCAGGCAGATCGCGCGCTTGGCGAGCTCAACGCCTTTGCCCAGCTGATTCCCGACATCGAATTTTTCATCCGCATGTACGTGGCCAAGGAAGCCACGCAATCGAGCCGGATCGAAGGCACCCAGACCAACATCGAAGATGCGTTCAAGGACGCGGAGGATCTGCTGCCTGAAGTGCGCGACGATTGGAGTGAGGTGCAGAACTACATTCGCGCCATCACCTTCGCGATCGAAAGCCTGGAACGGCTGCCCCTGTCGAATCGCCTATTGCGCGATACCCATGCGATCCTGCTCGACGGAGTGCGCGGCGAAACCAAGCGGCCCGGTGAATTCCGCATCAGCCAGAACTGGATCGGGGTGAGCCTGAAGAACGCAGCCTTCGTTCCGCCGCACCACGACCATGTGCCCGAGCTGATGAGCGACCTCGAAAAGTTCCTGCA
>JAGWUW010000275.1 GCA_028868235.1 Betaproteobacteria bacterium
CCTGACGAAGACCATTAGAGCCGCCCAATCGGAGACTTCGTCTCCGCACTAGCCTCCTAAGGTAGCCTGAGCCCCCGCCGCTGAGTTGCATCGCTTCTCGCCGGGGGCTTTTTTCGTGGAGCCCATCTTGAGCACGATCTCACCCTATGTCGGGAACGGCGTGACCCGCCAGTTCGACATCACTTTCAGTTACAGCGATGCCGCTTCCGTTCACGTCAGGGTTGATGGTGCCGATGTCCCGTTTTCACTGATCTCCCCCGCTCGCGTGGAGACGGCAACCGCCCCAACCTCGGGGGCACTTGTGGAGGTCTACCGGAAGACCACGGTGGATACCGCCGCTGTGGGTTTCTCCGACGGATCGCTGGTCCTCGCGGCCGATCTCAACAATGCCGTAGGTCAGGCCCGCCTCCGTTCCGAAGAGCTAGGGAGCGAAGTCCAGGCGCTTTCCAAGAGCGCCTTGCGCGTCGCTTCCGGCCAGTCGTCCCTCCTTATCGACGATATGGTCGGACAGGACGGCAAGGTCCTCTCCATCCTGAATGGCCGAGGGCGCTGGATCGCCAATGATGCGGCAGGCGCCGCACAGAGCGCTCTGGACGCCAACTCGGCCAAGGTATCTGCACAGTCTTCGGCCTCAGCGAGCGCGCTTGCTCTCTCCAGTTTTTATAGCAGCTTTCTCGGGGCATACGCGGATGATACCGCGGCCAATGCCGGGGCGGTTGCCAAGGGCGTCGCGCTCACGAACGGCCTGCAATACACCAATACCGCTACCCTGAAATTGCGAACCTACAACGCCGGCGCGTGGAGTGACTATGATGTCACCGCCCAGTCGGCAGCAGCCGCAACGGCAGCCAATGCTTCGTCCGCCGCCGCATCATCGGCAGTGACAGGTGTTCTTTCGAGCACCCCGTCCTCGCTTCCTTACGAGGTGACAGCCATCACGCTGGGCGCTGCCGGTTCCGGCGCGACGGTAAGCGGAGAGTTTGCGCTCAGTGTTTCAGGTGGCCCGCTGGGCCACCAGGCCACGGTAATTGTTTCGGGCGGCGCCGTGACGGCGGTGCGGATACTGAATCCGGGCATCTCCGTCGCAAACTCCGCGCCAACCTACACCCTTCCGGCTATTGCAGGGCTGACCGGGGCGACCGCGCCGACGGCAACAGTTGGCGTCATCCCAGTCAATCGGGTATTCTGGGCACCGTCAGCGGACGGCGCCGCGCTGCTGCAATGGGGCAACAATGCTGGATCGCTGGCGACCGCGCCGTTCGGCGGGACGCAGTCCTCAATTCAGCTTACGTATGACGTTGCCGATCTATTCCCGGACACCCTGTTCGCCATGTCGGCGTTGCGCGGGCTGGGGCTCTCGCTGAACGGCAGGGATTACCTGACGGGAAGTGCCGGCGACGTCAAAGTTTGGTCGGCCAGCTATTCCCACGCGTTTGGTGTGGGCGCCTACCAGATACCGGCCGGCACCACGCCGGGCCGCTGGCGTGCGTGGTTCGACAGCCCGATGGCTGAGGATGAGGGCGTCACCACCGGCAGTGTTATCCGGCCATGTCTGCTCACAGTAGCCCCGGCTTCGGCTACGGTCACGGTCGCCGCCCGTTTCATTGATAGCGCCGGCGCCTTTGTCGGCTTACAGGTCGGAACCGCCACCTCCGTCGCAACTGGTAGGGCGAAGGCTGTACAGGTCAACGCCATCACTGTGCCGTCCGGCGCGGCCGGTGTAGAAATCTGGGCGTGGTGTGCCTCGGCACTTCTCAACGTCCTGGATGTGGGTTGCGCGGTTGGCAGCGATGCTAAGCCGCTAATCAGAAACAAGTGGCGTGGCTATGCAAGCCGGCAGTTGTCGACGAATGCGGCGGCTGTTGACACAAAGATAGCCGCGATCTCGAAGGCGGTTGATACTGTCACGGTCGGAAACCGAACCGACAGCGTTGCGATCACGCTGGGTTCACAGGTACTTCGCACCGAGGCAGACGGGTTCACCGGCTTCGGTCAGAGCTTCAGCACCCCCGCCACGTTCAGCACAAACGGCTGCTGGATATACGGGCTCTGCCGGGGTAGCACGACCAAGCTCTGGACCAAGGTGCGCGTAATCCTGCGAACCCACGCGACCGACCCCGCCAATCCGGCGTCGACTGTCGTGGCCATTGGCGAGCTCCGTATCGACCCCAACACGTCGTCTTTTTCCTCGTTGTTCGTTCCTTGGCGAGACCCCGTCACTAACGCCCTCAAGACGGTGACGCAGGCTGATCTGCTTGCGCAGTATGGTGTGATCTACCAAGCATGGGTAGACGACACAGTCAAAGCGACCACGGGCGAGCAGCGGGCCACCGCAATCAGCGGGGCAAGCAAGCTCACCAGCTACTATGTCACGACGGCCGATGCGAAGACGGGGACCTGGGCACCGTATGTCGCCAACCCGACTTTCGCCGTCGCCGCTGTCCTGTTCGACACCATCACACAGTCTGATGTCTATTACCTGAGCGATGCTGCCAAAGCTGATATGGCTGCGGGTCTTACGATCCCGCCGCTGATGCCTTGGGTTGATACCGGGCGGCTACGCAAGTTCCGCTCGTTTTCCTACAAGCGTCAACAGCCTGTTCCAGAAACCGGACTTAGGCATGTGTTCGCCTTCGTGGGTGATAGCTGGTCCACCAGTACCGGCTACTTCACCGCAAGGCTGTGCAAAAGCCTGATAGCCAAACTAGGCGACGGCGGCGTAGGTTGGTTTGGATTCGGCTTTACGTCAGGCGTGATGGCCGGGGACGCGCGCGGACTGTACTTCTTGGATTCCGCGCTCACCGGCTGGACGTCGAACTACCACGCGGGGTCAACTAGCCCGAATATCAGCGATGCGCGCTCCTCGACGGCCGCTGCCACGTTCCGCATTTCCAACGTGACCGGCGCCACGCACCCGGCCTTGTCGAACGTGCTGCTGCACTTCACCGGCACCGCCGATGGCGTGATCCAATGGCGCTGGAACGGTGGGTCGTGGTCGGCCAGCACCAACGTGCAGGGCGGCGTGGGTGTGCAGCAAACGCTGTCGCTCACCGGCTTCCCGACTGCGGCGTTGTCGAATGCCGCCGGCCGGGCCAACACGCTGGACATACAGGTGATCAGCGGCTCGGTCATTCTGGGCGGCGTCGATTTCCAGTCCGCGACCGATGGCATCGTGTTCCACAAGCTCGGGGCCAGCGGCGCGAAGGCATCGGACTGGGGCACCTCGCTGGGCACGCAATGGCAGGCCGGGATCGCTGCGCTGGGCATCAACTCGGCGCAAATCCTCCTGGGTGTCAACGACCAGGCCGGCGCCGTAGCTTCCACCACTTTCGCGGCGCAGATGGGGGCCATCGCCACCGCGCTTCGCGGTGCGATCCCAACAGTCGATCTACTATTCGTCATGCCACCGGAAACCCCGGCCGGATACGCGACGACGATGGCGAGCCTGTCCACAGCGCTTCGTGCGCAGTCTGTGACCAGCAAGGCGGCGTTCCTAACCCTGGCACCTAGCTTCGGCGATACCCCTTCGGAGTACGCCTACGGCGGGGCCTATCCCCTGTTCCTGTCCGACGCGGCCCACCCCAATACGGAGGGGGCGGCCATTGTGTCGGGTGAGATCGAGAGGACGCTGCTGTGGCGGTGATGGGCTGAAGACGGATCGCGCGCAAGGAGACGGCCGGAGTACGTCGCCTGCACTTCGGGAAACCGGGGGGCGGGCGACGTGTCGCCTGAGCCTACCATAAGGAAGCCCAGTGAACCCATTCCCGAATACCGCTGAGGAGCTTCTCCAGCACCTTGAGCGGCTCATCCCCGAGCTCACCGTGTCTCCTGGAGACACCAACGACACCATCAAGTTCAACGCCGGGCGCCGGTCGGTTGTCCGCGAGCTCCGTGCTTGGCGGGACCAGGCCATCTCCCCGGT
>JAGWUW010000276.1 GCA_028868235.1 Betaproteobacteria bacterium
CGGCTGACAACCGATGATCTGGATGGCCGGATTCTTTTCTTTCAAGAAGCGGCTGGTGCCCATGATGGTGCCGGTAGTTCCCATGCTGGAAACGAAGTGCGTAATTTTACCCTCGGTATCTCGCCAGATTTCCGGACCGGTACCCTCGTAGTGGGCCAGTGGGTTATCCGGATTGCCGAACTGGTCGAGAATGATGCCTTGGCCTTCGTCGCGCATTTTTTCGGCAACGTCGCGGCACAGTTCCATGCCACCATCCTTGGGCGTCAGTACCAGTTCTGCGCCAAAGGCACGCATGCTTTGCCGGCGCTCGACACTCTGGTTCTCCGGCATAACTAGGATCATCCGGTAGCCCTTCATGGCCGCAGCCATGGCCAGCGCAATGCCAGTATTACCGGAAGTCGCCTCAATCAGCGTATCGCCTGGCTTGATCTCACCACGGGCCTCGGCACGCATGATCATCGACAGCGCCGGCCTATCTTTGACTGAACCAGCCGGGTTATTGCCTTCCAGCTTGGCCAGGATGACGTTGCCACGCGCGTCGTTGTCCGCTCCTGGAATGCGTACCAGACGCACCAGCGGCGTATTTCCGACAAAGTCCTGCAAGGTTTTATACATTGCGATGCAGCCACTCGATATATTGGGAGACGCCTTCCTCAACTGTGGCCATCGGAGCTTCGTAACCGGCCTCCCGCAGTTTAGTCAGATCGCCCTGCGTGAATGCCTGGTATTTACCCTTCAGCGCCTCGGGGAAGGCGATGTATTCGAGCAAGCCCTGCGCCCGAAGTTCAGCTAGGGAGAGCGGTGCTTCGCCCTTGGCCTTGCGGCAACCGTTGGCGGCGGCGACGGCGACATCGTTGAAACTCTGCGCCCGGCCGGAGCCGAGGTTGAAGATACCGGACTTCTCGGGGTGATCGAGAAAAAACAGATTGACCTTGGCGACGTCACCGACAAAAACGAAATCGCGCATCTGGCCGCCGTTCTCATAACCGTGCGAGCCTTCGAACAGCTTGACCTTGCCCTCAGCCTTGAACTGGTTGTAGTTGTGAAAAGCAACCGAGGCCATGCGCCCCTTGTGTGTTTCACGCGGGCCATAGACGTTGAAGTAACGAAAGCCGACGATCTGCGACGACGGATTCTTAGCTAGGCGCTGACGAACGATCTGGTCGAACAGGAATTTGGAATAGCCGTAGACGTTGAGCGGCCCTTCGTATTGACGCTCTTCCTTGAATACATTGCTGGCGCCGTAGGTTGCGGCTGACGAAGCGTAGAGAAACTGGACGTCTTGATCCTGACACCAATCAAGCAGGATCATGGAGTAGCGGTAGTTGTTTTCCATCATGTAGCGGCCATCGGTCTCCATGGTGTCGGAGCAGGCGCCTTCATGCAGGATGGCCTCGATTTCGCCATCGTAATGACCGGCTTGGATACGCTCGATAAAATCATGCTTATCGAGATAGTCGGCAATTTCACAGTCGATCAGGTTCTTGAACTTGTCGGCTTTGGTCAGATTGTCGACGGCGATGATGTTGGTAATACCGCGCTCGTTCAGCGCCTTGACAATATTGGAGCCGATGAAGCCGGCAGCCCCGGTAACGACGTAATACATGGAATTCTCCTTACAGGGCGGCGATGAGTTCCTGGCGGGTGACAACCGCCGTTCCCAGTTTGCCGACGACGATGCCAGCAGCAATGTTGGCAACACGAATGGCCTCATCCCAGGCAGCACCGGCCGCCAGCATGACGGCCAGCGTAGCAATGACGGTATCGCCGGCACCCGAGACATCGAAAACCTCGCGCGCTTTGGCCGATTGATGATGAACCTCGTCGGCAAACAGAGTCATGCCTTCCTCGCTGCGGGTGACAAGCAAGGCTTCCAAGCCTAGTTCGCCACGCAGCTTGGTGGCCTTGGCAACCAGTTCTTCTTCACTTTTCCAATTGCCAACAACCTGTTTCAGTTCCGAGCGGTTCGGTGTAATCACGGTTGCCCCGGCATACTTGCCCCACTCGTCGCCCTTGGGGTCGACCAGAACGGGCTTGTCGGCCGCACGCGCGATGCGGATCATGTCGGAGATATGGGTCAGGCCACCCTTGCCGTAGTCGGACAGGATCACCACATCAGCGTTGGCTACCCGGCGTTCAAAATCGGCCAGTTTGGCTTGCAGAATCTCATGAGACGGCGGGGTCTCGAAGTCAATACGCAGCAATTGTTGCTGGCGCCCGATGACGCGTAACTTGACGATAGTGTCGATATCGTTGTCGATATGCAGACCTGCATCGATCTGTCCTTCTTCCAGCATGCGTCCAAGGGCGCGCCCGGCATCATCGTCGCCAACGACTGACAACAGTGCCGTCACGGCCCCCAACGATGCGGCATTGCGAGCTACGTTGGCCGCCCCTCCCAAGCGCTCTTCCTGACGCTCCACCTTGACGACCGGCACCGGCGCCTCCGGCGAGATCCGGCTAACGTCACCGAACCAGTAACGGTCCAGCATCACATCACCGACGACCAGCAGGCGAACCTGCGAAACCTTTTCCAGCATATTGTCCGTCTCTCAGCGCCCGATGGCGAAATACTCGATACCCGAATTGCGTACGAACTTCGGGTCATACAGGTTGCGGCCATCGAAAATGACTGGATTCTTCAGCGTCGCCTTGATTGCGTCAAAATCCGGGCTACGGAACTCCTTCCACTCAGTGACGATAACCAACGCATCAGCCCCTTCCAGCGCCCCCATCGGGCTATCGGCATATTTCAAGCGCGACTCATCGCCGAAGATGCGCTGCGTTTCGTGCATGGCAACCGGGTCGTAGGCCGAGACGGTGGCACCGGCAGCGAACAGGTCGGCGATCAACTCGCGACTCGGCGCTTCGCGCATATCGTCGGTATTCGGCTTGAATGCCAAGCCCCACAGCGCAAAGTGCTTGCCCTTGAGGTCGCCGAACCGATTTTTGAGTTTACCAGTCAGCACATGCTTCTGGGCGTCGTTAGCCTCCTCGACCGCGGTGAGCACCTTGAGGGTGATGTCGGCATCGTCCTGGGCTGTCTTAATCAGCGCCTTGACATCCTTGGGAAAGCAGGACCCGCCGTAGCCACAACCCGGGTACAGGAAGTGGTAACCGATACGAGGATCAGAACCGATGCCCTGGCGAACCATTTCGATATCGGCACCGAGCACCTCGGCCAGGTTGGCCAATTCGTTCATAAAACTGATGCGGGTGGCCAGCATGGCGTTAGCAGCATACTTGGTCAGCTCGGCGCTCTTGATGTCCGTGACGATCAGACGCTCGTGGTTGCGCTGGAACGGCGCATACAGGGCGCGCATCAGATGGATGGCCTGCTCATCTTCCGCGCCGACGACGATGCGATCCGGACGCATGAAGTCCTCGACTGCCGCTCCTTCCTTGAGGAACTCCGGATTCGACACGACACTGTATGGTGTATTGACACCTCGCTTTTGCAGTTCATCAGCAATAGCAGCATGCACCTTGGCACCGGTGCCAACCGGAACCGTACTTTTATCGACGACGACCTTGTAGTCGGTCATCAGACGGCCGATGTTGCGGGCGGCACCGAGAACGTATTGCAGATCGGCCGAGCCGTCTTCATCGGGCGGCGTACCGACGGCAATGAACTGAACGGTGCCGTGCTGGACGGCCCTCTCGATATCGGTGGTGAAATGCAGACGGCCAGCAGCGACGTTACGGCGGACCATTTCCTGCAATCCTGGCTCATAGATTGGAATGCCGCCATCTTCGAGAATGCGGATCTTTTCCGGATTGACGTCCAGACAAAGTACGTCATTGCCTACCTCGGCCAGACAGGTGCCACTGACAAGACCGACGTAACCGGTACCGACAACGGTGATTTTCATAAAACTTCCTACAGGGATTGATCGAATT
>JAGWUW010000277.1 GCA_028868235.1 Betaproteobacteria bacterium
TGACTTTGCCGGACGGATCCTTGGTGATGCGCCCGAACCCGGCGAGCTTCAGGCTGACGCCCGAGTAGCTCCACACGTAGCGAAAGGTCCGCGCCTCGGAGGTGACCTCCTTCGAACCGACCACCGTGTGCAGCACGCCATTGACCTCGCTGGTCAGCGCCTCGGGATCGACGGACAGGTTCTCGATCGTGAAGAACTGCGAGACGTTCGAGCCGTTCTGCTCGTTGAAGATCTTCATCAGTTCGGCCTTCATCCGGCCGTGGGTCCTGGGATCGGTGATCGCGAGGATCGAATCCATCCAGTACTGAAGGTTCGACGGCGAGCGGTTCAGCGTCAGCAGCGCCGCATCGCGGGTGACCAGCTCGAGATAATCCTTATCGACGTGGCTGGACGACAAGGTGAGCGGCTTTGCCAGTACCGGCTGCAGCACCACCTCGCGGTCGCGCTGCGCTGCGGTCAGCGTCAGCACGACGCTCAGGGCAAACAGCCCGGTCGCGGTGATCGCCAGCATATTGCGCTGCTTCAAGAGGCGCTGCGCCTGGCCGTGCGAGATCGAGAGGTCCATATCAGCCCGCCATCAGTCGAAGATGCGAGGGCGGTGTCGCTTTCAGCCCCATGAAGGCACCCGGCAGGTACCAGTAGGCCGAATGAATGATCCACGAGACGGCTCGTCCCGCCTTCAACTTGCGCAATCCCCACCAGGCCAGCACGCTTGAAATGAGACCGATGAAAATATGTTGAGACAGGATGCCCCACGCGAACGGAATGATCAGGCCAAGGAACTCATCGAGTGTCCAAAACCCGATCAGCTCCGGATCATCGAGATGCGCGGGAACCGTGTAGCGATTCATGAACGACACCGCTCTCTTGCCCGCCCGCCGCAGCCACAGGCTGCGAGGGGAAGACTGGTTGGATCAGATCGTCGCGGTGACCGCGGCGGTGACGATCGGCACGCCCGTGCCGGCTCCCACGCCGACCCCGACGGGAATCGCGACCTGGCCGAGGCTGAACCGGCCAGAGGCGAGGCCCACGATGCCGCCCGCCAGGCTCAGCACGGTGATGATCTTGCCGCCCGAGCCCTCGAGGAAGCCGGTGAACGAGCTCAGCGCCGTGTTGAAGGTCGTGTCGGCGCCGGCCATCGCCACTTCGCTGCCGAAGAGGCCCGCCACCGCTACAACCGCCGCTGCTTGGATCAGCGAGCTGCCCTTCCCTTTCATCGTGAGTTTCATTTCCATGTCCTTTCCAAAAGCCGCGATCATCACGGCCTTCAGAAAGAACAGAGGGCCGCCGCCCGGAGCAATTAAAGGTCCGTTACAGCCCGCAAACGAATCGCATGATTTCCTGAAGTCGGTTTTGAAAGCGCGTTATGTTTCCAAATTAGGGAACCAGGATTGCCATGAGGGGAAACGCAGTTTCCGTTTTCGGCAACCGAGGTTGCGCAACAGGGAATTGTGATTGCCGAACAAGGAATTGGTGCTGGCGAATCACTTGAGGCGGTCCGGATTCGTCAAATTTACAATTTGAAGCCATTGTGTGGGCCGACACATGCACCGGAATATCGATCCATGGCCGCAGGAACGCGCAACGTCCGCATCTTCTTGAGCGAGCAGTGCTTTGACTTGCTGGTCGATGCTATGGCGGCATATTCCAAGCAAACGCGCCGTTTCCAGACCATGCGCATGACAGTGCAGGAAGCATGCTCCCGCCTAAAACCCCACGGGATTTCTAGGCATGAGCTCGAAGAGTTTCTGGCAGAATACCCGATCGACGGCGATGTCAGGGTCTTTCTGGAGGTCACACCAGAATGGGCAGAGGCTTATGATGCGCTGCGCGCGCGAGTGAAGGAAACCACAGAAAATAGTGCGTCGGACAAGGTCCTGGTGCCGTTCGCCGTATACCTCGCCTGCAAACATAATCTGCTTTAGGTATTTTCCACGCGGCAAGTTACGCGCTTCTTAAGACTCTTGACAGGTTATGCCATCCCATAGGACGTTTGCCTTGGGAGGGATGGATAATGCCTCACAGGAACTTGACGCCCGAGACGGTCTTCAAGCCGACTAGTCCGCAGGGCAGTGAACCGGTATTTGCCTTCGCCGGTTCTGAGCCTCTGGATTGCGAGCAGGACCAGTACAAGCAGCTGATCAAAGCCGAACTGGTGCGCCAGCGGCTACCACCGGCGCACCTCGCCGATCGCATGCGGATCCCGCGCCCCAAGCTTCACAAGATCCTGAAGCAGAACACAGCGCTGTCAGACACTATGCGTGACAAGATATTCGCCGAACTCGGCATCGACGATGTCCGCGCCAGATTCAGTGTGGCAATGCTGCGTGACTACCGGGCCTACAGCGAAAAATCGGTCTTTGTCGCAGTCGAAGGGCTCAAGAGCTTCTATCTAGAACTGAAGACCTGCCGCCGGGGCTCGATTGATGTCGATCTGCGTCCGGCGATCATCCATGAGGCCGCCCGTCGCGCCTATGACCTCCTGATTTCGCATCAGGAACGGGTCATCCAGAATGACCAGACCCTTCAGGCCTGAACCGGTGTTGGTGACCTGATATGCGGCCTGAGACAATCGCAGTCTGGACCCAGCTTTACGCCGCTGTTGGACTGCTTGCTGCAATCTGCTCGGGCTGCGCGCTGCTCAAGACCATATATGACGTCCGGACCGGGGCCATTTCCCCGCCCTTCGGCACCGGCCTGCGTAAGCTACTGTGGTTTCCGAAGGTGTGGTTGCACTTCCAGCTGAGCTATTTTTGCGGCTTTCCGAGCATTCTGGCGATCGCGATCCTTTATGCCAACTATATCGGGTTCGCGGAGTTCATTCCGTCGTAGACGGTCAGGCTGACCTCTCGGTAGCCGTAGGCACGGACGGCAACGCTTGCCGCGGCAGCGCGCACCAATGCGCCGGAATTTGGTTGGCCTAGTGCGGCAAGGCGGGCCCAGTTGGTGGTGATAGTCCGCACGTAATTGAGCGTTTCCGGGATGTCGGGGACATAGCCTCGCGCAAGCGAACGGCGCTCCGGGCCAGCATTGTACGCGGCAAGCGCCAGGTCGACGCGGCCAAAACGGTCGAGTTGCTGTCGCAAGTAACGGGCGCCGGCACGCATGTTGGCGGCACTGTCCCAGGGATTGGCAAGGCCCAAGGACTTAGCCGTACCAGGCATGATCTGCATCATCCCCATGGCCCCTGCTGGGCTTAACGCCCAACTCTTGTAGCCGGATTCTTGGGAAATTACGGCGTCGAGCAGATTGATGGGGATCCCGAACTCGCAGGCTGTCAATGCCATGGTTTCAAAGTGGGCGGCTCGGCGGAGCTCAACTTCAGTTTTCAACCACCACGTTGGAGAATAACCGGCGACGGAACATGAATGAGACACCGCTTGTGCCGAGAATCGCTCGAGTAATCCTTTGGCGCGCTGCAGCGCAATTCCACCATCACTTTGTTCCAAAGTCTCAAGATGATACCGCAACGCGTCGCCAACAAGGACGTTCGATGCATCCCGGAATTTGTTACTGAGTGCGAGCTCGTTGAAGCTTGTCAGCGTTGCTTCCCGAGCCTGAATCGAAGGAACAGAGAGCATTGCAAGCAGTGCTGCCCATCGGAAATTGGTAATCATCACAATACACCTTGGGCCCGGCGTACTGTTCCGATGGGTTTGCGCAGAGCCAATCAAACAAAGCTGCAAGTCGGTGTCAAGCAGCACGACGTGTGCTTGCGAAAGCGTCCGGTTGGAACGCAGCGGATGGTTGCCAAGTCAGCCTAGGTCCACGATCCGGCATTGACGCGAATGATGGAACTCACCACGCGTTGTCCAGCCCCAGAGATTCAGCAAGGCACCGTTTTGGCTGATGCCATCTACACCAACAGTCAGGGCCGATTCACGGACCGCAC
>JAGWUW010000278.1 GCA_028868235.1 Betaproteobacteria bacterium
CGGTGCGCTCACTACAGTGTCGGCGGACGGTAAATCTATCTACGTCGCGACTACCTACTACCCGCGTCTCTATCGCGGTCAGCGCAGCGATGTCGTTGAAATTCATGATGCCGAAACGTTGGAACTGAAGGCTGAGATCGACATTCCGGCCAAGCGGGCACAGGCCGCCTCGTACCGCAGCATGCTGGTGCCGAGTGCTGATGGTCGCTTTTTGTACGTGCAGAACGCCACTCCTGCTACTTCGGTCAGCGTGGTCGACCTGCAGGCCAAGAAATTTGTTGCCGAAATCCCGACGCCCGGCTGTTGGTCGATTCAGGGCTGGGATAAGGCAGATAAGGGCCATCGGTTCTCAACCCTCTGCGGCGATGGCACTATGCTAACTGTCACGCTCGATGAAGCCGGTCAGCCGGCGAGTCGTGAACGCAGCCAGCGTTTCTTCGATCCGGATAAGGATCCGATCTACGTTCATCCGGAAATGCTGGGTGAAGACCGGTACTTCGTCTCCTACCACGGCGATGTTTACAAGGTGACCCTTGCCGGCGACAAGCCTACCTTTGCTGAACCGTGGTCGCTGCTTGACGCTCGTGACCGCAAGGCCAACTGGCGGCCGGGTGGCATGCAGGTGACAACCATGCACCGGGCCAGCGGGACCTTCTACGTGAACATGCACGATAACGGGGCCGAAGGCACACACAAGAATCCCTCCAAGGAAATCTGGGCCTTCGATGTCGCCAGCCACAAGCGGTTGGCGCGTATCCCGTCCAACGACGCGAGTTCCCTGGTCGCCAGCCAGGGTACGGAGCCGCTTCTCTACTCGCTCAACGCGGAGAAGGGCGAGATCGTCATCCGCAAGATCGAAAAGGGGTATCCCGTCCTAAAGACGATGAGCGGCGTTGGCGACACCTCGCTGTTCATGGAGGTGCGCTGACATGGGCGCCACCACTTTCCTGTTCGACCCGGTCATCGTCCATGCCGCCGCGGCCGCCATGGGGATCATCCTGATTACCGGCGCGCTGGGCAAATTGCGCGACCTGGAACTGTTCCGCTACGCCGTGGAGAACTATGGGCTACTCAACGGTGCTTCGGCGCTATTGTTTGCCCGGGGATTTCCGGCGGCCGAACTGCTCGCCGGCCTAGCCCTGATCTTCGATGCCACGCGGCCGCTCGGCGTGCTGCTCGGCCTGGCCGTGATGACCGTGGCCACTGGCGGCGTGGCGATCAACCTGCTGCGCGGCATGGGACGCATCGAGTGTGGCTGCGGCACGGGTGGCCAGCGCATTTCGTGGGGCTTGGTCGTCCGCAATCTGTTCCTCTGTGCAGCCATCCTGCTGGCTGCTGCCGACGAGCTGTCGCGCAGCCTTGGCGCTATCGATTATTTCAGTGTGGCAGGCGCCATCCTGGCTTTGCTGGTTCTCTACGCCAGCGCCAACCAGTTGCTTGCCAATCAACCGCTTTTGAAGGAGTTGCAATCATGATGGATCCGCTCGCCCTCTCCGTAATCGCCCTGTGGGTCGTCGTCGTCGCCCTCGGCATCTGCGTCCTCGCCCTGTCCCGCCAGATCGGCATCCTCTACGAACGCGTCGCGCCGATGGGGGCGCTGATGATGGATCACGGTCCCAAGGTCGGCGAACTGGCGCCGCCGGTCGAAGTGACCACTTGGGAAGGCAAGGGCCTGACCATCGGCACGGCTACCGCCAAGAGTACGCTACTCTTCTTCGTGTCGCCGACCTGCCCGGTGTGCAAGAAGCTGCTGCCCATCATTCGTTCCGTCCAGCAGCGTGAAAACCGCTGGCTGAACGTCATTCTCGCCTCCGACGGCGACCGTCCGGAGCACGCCACCTTCCGCGAGAAGCACCAGCTCGGCGACTTCCCCTACGTGCTGTCGCAGCCGCTGGGCATGGCCTACAAGATTTCCAAGCTGCCCTACTGCGTGCTGCTCGACGCCAACGGCTTCGTTCGCGCCAAGGGCCTGGTCAATTCCCGCGAGCAGGTCGAAAGCCTGATGACGGCCTACGAAAGCGGCATCGCCTCGGTGCAGGAGCACATCGACCGTCAGCTGCTCGCCGCCGAAGCCCATACGGAAAAGGCCTGAGCCATGGACTTCCTCAAATTACTCGACCGCTTCACCGAACGCCGGACGCGCGCGGTGGCCAGCAACACCGGTCGGCGCGGGTTCCTCGTCGGCGTCAGCAAGCTGCTTGTTGCCGGCGCCTTCGCCCTGCCGGTTCTGCCTTTCGACCGCTCCAACAGTGCCCACGCCGCCGGCCATGGCAGCGCCCCGAAAAAGCGCGAACCGACCGAAACCGATTGTGATTACTGGCGTTACTGCAGCGTCGATGGCTTCCTGTGCTCCTGCTGCGGCGGCACGATGACCACCTGCCCGCCGGGCAGCACGCCCTCCGCTGTATCCTGGGTCGGCACCTGCCGCAACCCCGCCGACGGGCGCGACTACCTGGTCAGCTACAACGACTGCTGCGGCAAGACCAGTTGCGGGCGCTGTTTCTGCAACACCAATACCCGCGAACGGCCGGGCTACCGGATGGGCGTGCACAACGACATCAACTGGTGCATGGCCAACCAGAGCAGCCACTATCACTGCACGGTGTCAGTCATCGTCGGCCTAGAAGAGGGGCAGTCATGAAGCGTCTGCTGCTCGCAACCGTGATCGCTTGTGCCGCAGGCCTCGCCGCGGCCCAGGACGGCAAGGCAGTCTACGATGCCAACTGCGCCGCCTGCCACCAGCCGGACGGCGCTGGGGCGCTCGGCCTAGCACCGCCACTGGCTGGCACACTGGGCAAGCGCATGGCGGTTCCCGAGGGACGCAAGTACCTGCCGGGTATCGTCATCGCCGGCCTGGCCGGCAAGATGGAATCGAAGGGCGTGCTGTACGAAGGCATCATGCCGAACTGGCAACAGTTCTCGGATGCCGAACTGGCTGCCGTGCTCAACCACGTCCTGACCACCTTCAACGCCGCCGAGCTGCCGGCCGATTTCAAGCCCATCGAGGCTGACGAACTCGCCGCCGCCCGCGCCAAGAAGCCGACCGCCAAGGAGCTGCGCGCCTGGCGCGCCGCCTCGCAGTAAGGGGACCCCCGTGCGCCTTGCTTCCATAACCCGCGGCGTCCTCCTGCTCGCCTGCCTGACCGGCTTGCTGTCCGGCGAGGCCATGGCCGATGCCGCCAAGAAGAACTACCGTCTGTACTGCATGGGCTGCCATCAGGCCGATGGCAGCGGTTCGCCGGAAAACGGCATCCCCAGCATGCGCGACGAGGTCGGGCATTTCCTGCGCGTGCCGGAAGGCAGGGCCTACCTGTCGCAAGTGCCGGGCACCCTGAACACGCCGCTCGGCGACGGCGAAACGGCCGACCTGCTCAACTGGGTGATGAGCAATATCGGGCGCAGCAGCATCCCGGCCGATTTCAAGCCCTATACCGCAGAAGATGTCCGAGTCTACCGAGCCACGGTGCCGCAGGATATTCCGGGGATGCGGGTCAGGCTGGTCAAGCAACTCGAAGCCATCCAGCTCGGTTCGGCACGATAACCGGAATTTCCATGAACGCTTTGCATAGAACAACAGGGGTCTGACCCCTATTGTTTCTTGTTCTTGTTTGTTAGGACGCCTGCCTGTGATGCAAATCTATCGGCGGCCAGCTGGAACTAAAAGATCAAGATCGCGAATTGCAGCTGAGGCCTTGGATCTGGCCCAAGCGACCGGAATAAGGTTGAGCAGTGGCATGAGGAAGGCAAGGTAGAAGACGAATTGAACGCTTGCAGCGATTTTTTGGGAACCCAAAAGTCGCGTACGTTGCGCGAACTCAGTGTTTTCAAGGTCGCCTTCCCATAGCGCGAGTCGGCGACAGACTATTGTGAATCCAACTATCGCTA
>JAGWUW010000279.1 GCA_028868235.1 Betaproteobacteria bacterium
TCCTCAAAGCTTGAATCCGGCCAGAGATCAAAAGAACTCACCCTGCTTCACCTGGGCTGCGCAGCTATCTGGGGAGGGGGTGAACCTTAGCACGTTCCTTTTCTGCGAAAAGGGGTAGTTACGGTGCGGTTGCGGTGCGGCTGCGGTGCATATGCGGTGCGTTTAAGGTGCATATGCGGTGCGTCTCGGTTTCCGAGCGGATTTTCAGGGCGCATGGCCACCAAATCCTTGACATTCAAGCACGATAGGCGGAAGCGTTAGACCTCCTACTAAGAGGGGTTCCATGCAGAGACTTCCCGCCGCCGTTAAGACTGTCAGCTTGCGCCTACCCAAAGACCTCGCAGACAAGCTCGATCGGTTCAGCCAGGACCGGGCTGTCACGACAGCGCAGGCGGCGCGCATCATCATCGAAGATCATTTCGAGGAAGAGCCCCGGCGTCAGCAGACCCGCAAATCGCTCAACCGGCTCATGGAAATCAACGAGTATATGTTTGCCACTTTGTTCGAGCAAAACAGGGCCAACATGACACCAGAAAAGCGCAAGGAACTGCTCAACGACGTGGCGGAATCAATCCGTCGCTATCATCCTGAACTGTGATCGAAGGGAGGCCGGCCAGTGGAAATCGCACTACCAACGTATCCGGTTTCTTCGGTGGACGAGGGGCATAAACTCGACACGCCTGACGCCCGTCGAATGAGCCAATCCATTCGAGCAGTTTTTGCAGATGATGACGCAAGTCGAATGCGTTTTGTTCCAAATGAAGGCACGCACCATCGCCGCCCACCGGCATCTAGGGGCAAGGCGCCGCGCGCTAGAAAGGTTTCGGTATGAGCAAGAAAGACATTCGGGCGGATCGGAGCGACGTTCGCATAAAGCACGAGAGCGCACGCGGCACGGTTAAGCGCAACAGTGGCAGCTTCACGCGGGGATCGAACCTCATAAGCCACCAGGTTTTGATGTTCCTCGGCGGGGCGAAATGGCCCTTCTATATCTTCGCCGGCCTGTTCCTGGCGATCTTCGTGGTGCTGCGCTACGTCGAGATGAACCCCTATGATCTACGCCTCGTTTTTACGAAGTGGATGTACGACATTGCGATGATCGGCGGGCTCGATCCAGCCAAGCCCTACGACATCATTACGAACCGCGGAACCTACTACCCGGTGACTGCCGGAACGATCGCTTACAACTGGGAAGTGATCCTCGCACTCAAGCGTTTCTGGCACATGTTTTTCAGCTCGCTGGCGCTCTCGACGCTCATCACCGCGTTCATCAGTTTCTTCTACGTCGCCTATGCAAACAAGCGCGGCGACGATCTTCTGACCGATTATCACAAGCGCGGAGCGGTTCTGGTCGACGCGGCCGAACTCAAGAACAGCATCCTTGCGCAGAACCTTGAAAAGATGCGCGCCCGGGCAAAGCAACTCTTCCCGAACAAGACCTACGATGACGTCACCCGGATGCCGATGGCGATGCTCAATGACGCGGGCTTCCACATCCCCTACAAGATCGCCGGTATCCAGTTCCCCTATGGGTTCGAGCAGACCCACACCATGCTGATCGGAACGACAGGCACGGGCAAGACCGTGGTGTTCAGCGACATCCTCGATCAGCTCCGCACCCGGAACCACTGCGCCGTTGTTTTCGATTTGACCGGCGTGTTCGTCGAGCGATTTTACGATCCTGCTCGGGACTTCATCCTCAACCCCTTCGACAAGCGTTGCCCCAGCTGGTCGTTCTTTCACGACGCCAAGACCGAGCCGGAAATCAAGTCGGCCGCGATGGCTTTGATCCCCGATGTCAACGAAGGCAGCGACCCGTTTTGGCAGCTCGCAGCGCGCACCCTCTTTACCGAAATGTGCCTCAAGCTGATCGAGGAGGGGAGGGCTACCAACGAAGCCCTGATCGAAGAATTGATGACCGCCGATCTCAAGTCGATCCACTCCAAGCTTCGCGAGACAATCGCCGACCCGCTGACCTCACCGGAGGCCGCACGCATGGCGGAATCGATCCGGGCCGTGTTCAACGCCAACGCCGACATTCTTCAGTCTCTGCCAGATGACGGCGAAGAGTTTTCAATCCGCAACTGGATCACTCACCCGCAAAAGGGGGAAGACCAGGCCAAGGGCGGAAGCATCCTCTTCATCTCCTCGAGCTACACCCAGATCGCGATGACCCAGGCGCTGATCACGCTCTGGATAAACACAGCGCTCTATTCGCTGATGAGCTGCCCGCGGACGCAGACACTCAAGATGTGGTTCCTGATCGACGAGCTCGGCGCACTCCACCAGTTGCCCGCGCTCGAACATGGCCTGCAGACTGCCCGCAACCAGGGCGGCGCAATCATGCTCGGCGTTCATGGCTTTCCAAAACTCAGCAAAACCTACGGCGAGAACGGGGCCAAGAACATCATCGGTCTCGCCAACAACAAGCTGTTTTTCCGCGTCCCCGAAGACGAGACAGCGGACAAATGCTCCAAGCTCATCGGCAACCGCGAAGTGCGCGAAGTGGATGAGAGCTACTCGATCTCCAACAACAACAACCGCGACACGTCGACCATCAGCGCCCGCACGCAGATCGAACCGCTGGTGCTACCCGACGACCTGATGAACCTGCGATCGCTGGTAGGCTTCCTGAAACTCTCAGATGGTTTCCCGACTGCGCGCGTCGAATTGCAGTACCAGAATTACGTCACCCGCGCCCAACCGTATCTGCCTCGAACCGGGCCAACGCGGCTCAAGAAGAAGCATATGGAGCAGGCGACAAAGGCAGCAGAAGAAACCGCCGCCGCTGCCGCGAAACCGGTAAGCGGACGCAGGACAGATGCGCAGGGAGGAACGCAGGGCGAAGCAGGTGGGGGCGGCTCAACCCTTGCGGCAGGGGCCAACGGAGCCTCGCTGAGCCAGCAAGCCGAAGGCTTCGAAATTCAGAACGGACATCCGGCACCAGGCCTCGAAGGGCAGGGCAATCTTTTCGCCGAACGAAATGATGTCCCCGATGTGCCGGCACAATCCAGTCAAGACGATGCCGTAGAGGATCTGCACAGTCGCACAGCTAAAGACGAAGCTGATGCAGCTGCGGCATCACGCGCCTACAATACCAGTCTGCGGGGGGAAGAACTCGAGGCTACACCAAAGGAACCGGTCGACAAGACCGCCCTCAACGCCGTGCGAAACAACATCATCGACGAGACCGATCCGGTCCGCCGCGACGTGCCGTTGGCAAAAGAGCCCGATACCGACCCCGACATCGCCGACGACAGCGGCATGGAAATGTAAATGCTCAACATCGGCTCTATCGGATCAGCCGGCAGCACGGCCGAGTATCACACCGCCAAGGAGTCGCAGGACGCCCGCGAGGAATATCAGGGCACCACGCTTGAAGGTGAACTGGCCAAACGATTGGGCATAGAGGGCGAGATCGACGCTCAGGCGCTCACGGAACTGTATGAGGGAAATATCCCCGAGCCGGAACAATCTCCGGCCGAACCCGAAGCGCAAGACGTCGAGATCGGCGAGGACCCAGGGACACAGGGAGACGAAGCCAGAGAGGCTGTGCAGGAAGCCGAGGAGCTGGCTCCGGAACAATCCCCCAACGAAGTGACCGAAGCGTCCCAGGATGCCCCGGCTGAACCCGAGGAGCCATCCAGCGAAGAGCCTCCGGCATCTGGCCCGGAAACGCCGGAGCGGGGAGGGCAGGGCGAGCGAACCGAGGCAGAATTTGACGCGGATCTAATCGACCTGCCCGACTTGCCCGCCAAGTCGGATTCCGCCCCCGACCGCCGCAACGGCGATGAGATCATCATCTCTGTGCCGAAATCCGTTTCGGTCCTGGCGATCACCTACGGCGACAACCGCCTGATGGACGCCGTTCGCGAGA
>JAGWUW010000280.1 GCA_028868235.1 Betaproteobacteria bacterium
AGACCACCGGGGTCAGGTGGCAAGGGGGTTTCTGGTGCTTACTTCTTTGCGGCAATGCGGTCGCGGATGTGCTGTGCACGGCCAGCCGATGAGGGGTGCGAACTAAGCATGCTGTTGCTGTCGCCCAACTTGGCCAACTTCTCGAAGGCGGTGATCAAGCCTTCACGCTTCAGTTTGGCAGAGGTCAGCAAGTCGAAGGAATAATCGTCGGCCTCGCTTTCCTGGGCTTGCGAGAATTGGGCATTAATCAACTTTTCGGCAATGGCGCCGACATCGGAAGAACTCAGTGCGGCCACAGCAGAGTTACCCGAGACCGCAGCTACGTGACGAGCAGTGCCGGCAGCATAGGCGACCTGCATCGATTTCTTGGAGTGCCCCAAGGCAACGTGGCCGATTTCGTGGCCGACCACGCCCCGAACTTCATCATCGTTCATCATGTCCAGCAACCCGGAATACACACGGACGCAACCGTTGTTCATAGCCCAGGCGTTCACATCCTTGGTCTCATAAACCTTGTAGTTGACATTCACTCCCTCGACCACCTTGGGCATGGCCTTCACGATCCTGGCCAGGCGCAGCGCGTACTTGCTCTTCGGGACGGCAATCTTGGATTGGCCGTCAAGTTCGGCACAGGATTTTTCGGACAGTTGCATGACTTCAGCGTCATTCAGGGTGGCTGCCTGAGCAGCCGCCTTGCCCGCCGTGATCAGACCTTCGGCATTGGCGTTGGAAACGGTGTTGCCGCTATTGCTACAGGCACTCAGGAACAAGACGGACAAAGCTGCGACAGGCAAGACAAATTTCATGGCGGGAATCCTAACTTGTTGACGAAATGACCGCCAATCGGCGGCCGATGCGACAATTTTGTCACCAGGGCATAATTCCAAATGCATTATTTATGCGCCGCAACCTCCTCCCCCTAGCAACAAGCACGCCGAATATGCTGTATAAAATCACAGCCATCCGTGCATATCGACAGGCTTTTGCGTATAGTTCATTCCTCTCCCCAACCGTTCCCGAACAGCGATGGAAATCATCCGCATCCGTGGTGCGCGCACCCACAATTTAAAAAACATCAACCTCGACCTACCGCGCGACCAGCTCATCGTCATCACCGGCCTGTCCGGCTCCGGCAAGTCCTCGCTGGCGTTCGACACGCTGTACGCCGAAGGCCAGCGCCGCTATGTCGAATCGCTGTCGGCCTACGCCCGGCAGTTCCTGCAGTTGATGGAAAAGCCTGATGTCGACCTGATTGAGGGCCTGTCACCAGCCATTTCCATCGAGCAGAAGGCGACTTCGCACAATCCGCGCTCGACGGTCGGCACCGTCACCGAAATCCACGACTACCTGCGCCTGCTCTACGCCCGTGCTGGGACACCCTTTTGCCCGGACCATAATCAGCCGCTGGAAGCACAAACGGTGTCTCAAATGGTCGACAGCGTGCTCGCGTTGCCGGCCGAGACCAAACTGATGATCCTCGCTCCCGTGGTCGCCAACCGTAAAGGCGAGCAACTTGACCTGTTCACCGAGCTGCGCGCCCAGGGCTTCGCCCGCGTCCGCGTCGATGGTACGGTGTACGAGATCGACGCCGTGCCCAAGCTGGCCAAGACGCAGAAGCACAGCGTCGATGTGGTGGTAGACCGCCTCAAGGTGCGCGACGACATGCGTCAGCGCCTGGCCGAGTCCTTCGAAACTGCACTACGCCATGCCGACGGCCGAGCCATCGCGCTGGAAATGGACACTGGTATCGAGCACTTGTTCTCGGCCAAGTTCGCCTGCCCGGTTTGTTCCTATGCATTGCAGGAACTGGAGCCGCGCCTGTTCTCCTTCAACAACCCGATGGGCGCCTGCCCGAAGTGCGACGGACTGGGCATTATCCAATTCTTCGATCCCAAGCGCGTCGTCACCAACCCGGCCGCCTCGCTCGCTGCCGGCGCCATCCGCGGCTGGGACAAGAAGAACCAGTTCTACTTCCAGATCATCGAATCGCTCGCCGCCCACTACGATTTCTCGGTCGATACGCCGTGGCAGGATCTGCCGGAGAAGGTGCGCCAGGTCATTCTCTATGGTTCGGGTACCCAGGCCATCGCTATCCGCTACCTGAACGAAAAGGGCACTCGTTTCGACCGCACGCACACCTTCGAGGGAATCATTCCCAACCTCGAACGTCGCTACCGCAGCAGCGACTCGAATGCGGTGCGCGAAGAACTGTCGAAATACGTCAGTAGTTCGGCCTGCCCGAGTTGCAGCGGCACACGTCTACGCATCGAGGCTCGTCATGTTCGCGTTGGTGACAAGACGCTGCACGAAATCAGCCGCCTGCCGCTCGGAGAGGCGCGCAATTACTTCAATTGTCTGGAGTTGACCGGCGCCAAGGCGCAGGTGGCGGAGAAAATCCTCAAGGAAATCACCGCCCGCCTGTCTTTCCTGATCAACGTCGGCCTCGACTACTTGTGCCTGGAACGCTCGGCCGAGACGCTATCCGGCGGGGAAGCGCAGCGCATCCGGCTGGCGTCGCAGATCGGCTCGGGATTGACCGGCGTCATGTATGTGCTCGACGAGCCGTCCATCGGTCTGCACCAGCGCGACAACGACCGCCTGCTTGAAACGCTGAAGAACCTGCGCGACATGGGCAACACCGTGCTTGTCGTCGAACACGACGAGGACGCCATCCGCAGCGCCGACTACGTGGTCGACATCGGCCCCGGTGCCGGCGTGCACGGCGGGAGCGTCGTCGCCGAGGGCACCCCGGCCGAGGTCGCTGCCAACCCAGCGTCGATGACCGGCGACTACCTGTCTGGGCGCAGGGCCATCCTGCCCCCCAAGAAACGTCGCCAGCCCAACCCAGACAAGCAACTCAAGGTCGTCGGCGCCTACGGCAACAACCTGCGCGACGTCACGCTGGAGATTCCGGGCGGGCTATTTACCTGTATCACCGGCGTCTCCGGTTCAGGGAAATCCACACTGATCAACGACACGCTGTATGCCGCAGCGGCCAAGCACCTATATGGTTCGACCACCGAGCCGGCGCCGCACAAGGAAATCGTCGGCCTCGACCTGTTCGACAAGGTCATCAACGTCGACCAGTCACCGATCGGCCGTACGCCTCGCTCCAACCCGGCCACCTACACCGGCCTGCTGACGCCCATCCGCGAATTATTCGCCCAAGTGCCTGAATCGCGGGCCCGCGGCTACGGTCCCGGCCGTTTCAGCTTCAACGTAAAGGGCGGCCGCTGCGAGGCCTGCCAGGGCGATGGCATGATCAAGGTCGAAATGCACTTCCTGCCTGACATTTACGTGCCCTGCGACGTCTGCCACGGTAAACGCTACAACCGCGAGACGCTGGAAATCCATTACAAGGGCAAGACCATCCATGACGTGCTCGGCATGACCGTCGAGCAGGCGCGCGAATTCTTCGACCCGGTACCGGTTGTTGCCCGCAAGCTGCAGACCCTGGTCGATGTTGGCCTCAGCTACATCACCCTCGGCCAGAGCGCGACCACGCTGTCCGGCGGCGAGGCGCAGCGCGTCAAGCTGGCGCTCGAACTGTCCAAGCGCGATACCGGCCGCACCCTATACATCCTCGACGAACCGACCACTGGCTTGCATTTCCAGGATATCGAAATGCTCCTCGCCGTGCTGCATCGGCTGGCCGACCACGGCAATACCATCGTCGTCATCGAGCACAACCTGGACGTGATTAAGACCGCCGACTGGATCGTCGACCTCGGCCCAGAGGGCGGTGGCGGCGGCGGACGTATTCTGGTTTCCGGCACGCCTGAAATCGTGGCGAAACACAAAACCAGCCATACTGGCCGCTTCCTCAAACCGCTACTGGAAAAATCGGCATGAGCCACGA
>JAGWUW010000281.1 GCA_028868235.1 Betaproteobacteria bacterium
ATACCGGCGCCGCCTTGCACGACCTGCTGCCGGACTACGATCTGCTCAAGGAGGCCATCGACCTGCCGGCCGTCCTCGATGAACTGGGCGCCAACACGGTCAACTACAGCTTGCTGTTGGCAGCCTATGCCGCCAACCAGCGGCGGCATCCGGTGCTCTACCTCTCCAGCCGCGACCCTGACGCCGGGCGTGCCATGCTGATCCTGCCCAATCCGGCACCCGTCGAGAACAAAGACCCCGGCCGCATCGACCGCGAAGCCTTCAGCCGCGGCCAGTGGTATCGGCCGTGGTGGGGGCAGCGACTGGATGGAAAGAAGGATTTCTGAGAACCGTCACCGATGACCGACCGCCGACGTTTCCTGACTGGAGCCCTGAGCATGGGACTATTTGATTTCCTCGGACTGAACAAGGCGGCCGTTACCCCCCCTCAAGAGGCGCTAGCTGTGGCGACCACAAACTGGCCGCAAGGTGCGGTGGCCCAACTGGTCGGGGGGAGCGCCATTTCTCCCCTGTTTGATCCCGGCTACCCCCTCGACCACTACCTGCCCACCCTATTGGCCTTGCATCCGGACGATGCGCCGCCGAAGATTTATAAGAGTGTCACGGGGTCTCCAGAGCAAAAACGATATGTATTTGATGAAAATATATTGCACGACCTGACCGGCAGCTTTTCCTACACCGTCAGCAACTACAACCGCGAAGCCTATGCCTCGGCCGGGTTGCACGACAAAATCACCGGCCCTTACCACCAGTTCCTGTGGAACGAGGTGCGCATGAAGCAACTGGCCATCGTCGCCGGTTTTACGCCGGAACGTACGGTCAAGGAGGGTGAGGAACTGTGGCGCGATGCCTACCTGGCCTATGGCGAGAACACGAAGCCGGGTAGCGTCACCATCGCCTCTGGCAAGGCCGGTTGGACGACGCTGGAAACCGGCCTGGCCAAGATTGCCACCCCAGACGCAAAGGTCATCTGGCTGGGTACGGTCGATTCGCCGAGCTACCCGAAAGACAAGCTGCCGAACGAAGCCGCCGTCCTCCTGATGCTGGCCCATCCGGGTTTTGTGTCGGGGCGGGCGCCCCTGGCCTATTTCACGGCCCCGGCCGTGGTGCCGGTCAAGGAGATCGAACGCGTCAAAGGCGAAAAACCCCGCGTCACTGCCTTACGCCTGGCCGTGGAACAGGTATGTGCCACAGCCGGCATCACGACCGGCAGCATCGGCACGGTCGTCCGCGACTGCGGCCGCCACACCCCGGAAGCCGCCCAGCGCTTGGCCGATACCGGCGCCGCCTTGCACGACCTGCTGCCGGACTACGATCTGCTCAAGGAGGCCATCGACCTGCCGGCCGTCCTCGATGAACTGGGCGCCAACACGGTCAATTACAGCATGCTGCTGGCCGCCTATGCCGCCAACCAGCGGCGGCATCCGGTCCTCTACCTCTCCAGTCGCGACCCTGACGCCGGGCGTGCCATGCTGATCCTGCCCAATCCAGCACCCGTCGAGAACAAAGACCCCGGCCGCCTTGACCGCGAAGCCTTCAGCCGCAGCCAGTGGTATCGGCCGTGGTGGGGGCAGCGGCTCGATGGCATGAAGGATTTCTGAGCGTTTTGCCGTCAGATATTTTTATCTTTGGCCAAAACTCCCGACTGGCCCTAGCATTCACCATTCGTTCCTCGGTCGCATCAAAATCCGCTTTCATTGGCAATTGGCTGAAGCCGCCGACGACCGGGGCTCCTGCTGGGTCCGCGTCCTCAATCGACAAGCCGGCCCCGGCATGGGCTGGCAGTGGCTACCGCGCATCGGTCAGGAAGTGCTGGTCGACTTCCTGGGCGGCGACATCGACCGCCCCGTCATTCTCGGCGCGCTTTACAACGAGCAGGGCGAAGGCGGCGTCACCGCCACGCCGGGCGGCGAAGGCGCTGCCCTGGCGGGCGAGCCACTGTTCAACCCGGCCACCGATCACCGCCCCAGCGGCCAGGGCAACAGTCCAGCCTGGCATGGTGGTGCGCCAGGCAGCCACAACCATCCGGCGGCCATCAGCGGTTTCAAGAGCAAAGAATTCGGTGGAGCAGGCTACACCCAGCTCGCGCTGGACGATTCCGACCATCCGCTAAACATGGTGCGACGCACCATCCCCATGGTTGATTGTCGCAAACCGAACAATCAAATGACACGCCAAGTAACTGATTCAATTGAACTATGAACTGGCACTCCCTTTGCAAGAGCAAAGCATCACTCAGGAGATCGCCATGCCAAAACCCAAGAAACACATCCTCGTCTGCGTCCAGGGGCGCCCCCAGGGCCACCCGCGCGGCTCTTGCCAGGACAAGGGCTGCGGCCAGACCTGGCAAGCCTTTTCGGAGGAATTCACCACTCGCAACCTGTGGGTTTCAGGCTTCCTGCTGACCAACACCGGCTGCCTCGGCCCCTGCCACCTCGGCCCGAGCGTGGTGGTCTATCCGGAAGGCGTCATGTACACCGGCGTCAAGCCAGAGGATGTCAGCGTGATCATTGACGAGCACCTTATGTTCGACCAGCCGGTCGAACGCCTGGTCGCCCCGGCCGAGGTCTGGGCCTGAGATCATGGATAGCGTCAGATACGAAGTCGGCGACATGATTTTCGCCGCTGAAGACATCCTTAACGATGGCGGCATGCCCGGCATCGAGGACGAGGAAGGGCTGATCGCCCCGGCCGGCATGCGCGGCGTGGTGGTGCATTTCGGCGTTGCCGAAATGGACGAAAGCAAGGAAATTTACCTCGTCCAGTTCGAGAGCAGCCCGGATGGCAGCCTTGGCCCCCCCGTCGGCTGCCTGCCCGAGGAACTGACGCAGGGCGACCCCGTGAGCGCGTAAGCCATGACCCACATCGGCATATTTTTCGGCACCGATACAGGCCGCACCCGGCTGATCGCCAAGCAGATAGCCAAGAAGCTACGGAACACGGCCGATACGCCGATCAACATCGGGCGCACCACGGTGACCGACTTTCTCGCCTACGACGCGCTTATTGTTGGCAGCCCGACTCTGGGCGATGGCATGCTTCCCGGCAAATCGACTGGCCTCAGCCAACCGAGCTGGGAAGAGTTTCTACCGCAGCTGGCCGAAGCCGACCTACACGGCAAGAGCATTGCCATCTTCGGTTTCGGCGACCAGAAAAAATACCCCAACGAATTTGTCGACGCTATCGGGCTGCTTCACGATGTCTTCGTCGCCCGCAGAGCTCGCGTTGTCGGTCGCTGGCCGACTAGCGGCTACGACTTTACCTCCTCACAGGCGGTGGATGGCGACGAATTCCTTGGGCTTGCCCTCGACCGACATCACCAGCCAGCGCTGAGCGAGGAACGCATCGACACTTGGCTGGCCCAAATCAAGCCAGAGTTGCTTCCATGAACGCCAATCTCTGGTCGCTACCGAAAGACCGCCCCCTGCTTGTCTCGTTGGATGAACGCGCTGACCAGGCCTGTGACGTTGCTCCCGGCGACAGCCACAATCCGTGCATCGTTACGCTTCGCCATACTGAGCCTGGCTACCTTGCTACCCACGTCTATCTGCATAGTCAGCGATCAGGCACTTATGGTGTGTTTTTTGAATACCCACACACCGTTCCCGACATACTCGAGGCAGAGGGAAATCTGCCCTTGCCTGCAGCCCAGCTTAGTTTGACCATGCATTTCGATGCCTAAGTATGGATAGCGGCATGTCTACTTACAAACATCATTGTATAGTTTACGACATAACGCGACGAAGAAAGCTCAAAATAGCCAAAAATAAGCCAAAAAATCTGGCACAAAATTCGCTAACTCGTATTTAACGCTATATAACCACTAACATATCGATCCTTTAAATTCCTT
>JAGWUW010000282.1 GCA_028868235.1 Betaproteobacteria bacterium
TGGTGGGCTTCGGCGGCCCGAGCGATATCGAGTAGTGGCATCTGGGTACCAAGCGGAATGCATGCCGCCCCATCGAGGGTGAGTAGCGCCTCGACCATGAGCAGCCCGAGCACATGCTGTTCGTCCGGCACGCTGGTCAGCAGCACACGCGGCGTCTGTCCAGCCGGCAGGGTGGCGATGACCTGGCGTAGCAGGCGCTTGGTCAGCTCGGTGAACAGGTGTTCCTCGAAAACCTCGATCCGGCCATCCTCCCAGGCCTCACCCACAAGTTGGGTCAGCGGTGCGACGGTGTACTGGACAAAACCCTGCAGGCCGAGGCGGGCCAGTCGCTGATACATGGCCTGCTGGTAGGCGGTGGCATCGTGCTGGCGGATCAGTGCCAGCAGTTCGGCCAGGTCGGCGGTGACAGCCGGCGAGGCGCTTTCGTTTGTCGACGAACGTCGCGGCGCCAGCGCAATCAATTCATCGAGTGGCGTGGCGATCAGTCGCCCTGGCCGATGTCCTTGATCCATCAGGCGTTTGATCAGCCGCAGGCGTTCGACCTGGGAAGCGGGGTAGAGCCGTTCGCCGTTGGCGTCGCGTTCCGGCAGGGGAAAGCCGTAGCGCCGTTCCCACATGCGTAGCACGTCCTTGGAAAGGCCGGTATCACGTTCCACGGCGGCAATGTTGAAACAGGGAGTATTCATTATTTGTCCTGAACAAATGTTAGACAAATTGTTGACAAGGCATGCTTTGGTGTCTATCTTACGAACAAACGGCTAATTTGTCTAGGACAAAACAAGTGGGGGTTGGACATGAGAAGTTATTTGAAAATCTGCTTGAGCATCGCTGCGCTGAGTTCGGTCGGCATGCTTCCCGTCGCCGCTTCGGCGGCTTGTCCGCCCTTGCTGGACCATACCTTTACCCGCTTGCAGGACGGCAAGCCGATGCCGCTTTGCCAGTACGCCGGCAAGGTGGTTCTGGTCGTCAATACTGCCAGCTACTGCGGCTTCACTTCGCAATACGACGGGCTGGAGAAGCTCTATGCGCGCCTCAAGGACAAGGGTCTGGTGGTCGTGGGCTTCCCGTCCAACGATTTTGGCGAACAGGAGCCGGGAAGCGACAAAGAGATTGCCGACTTCTGCCGCCTGACCTACGGCGTCGAATTCCCGATGGTTGGCAAGACGGTGGTCAAGGGCAAGAACGCCAATCCCTTCTACCTGAAACTGGCCGAGATTACCGGCAGTCGCCCGAAGTGGAATTTTCACAAGTACCTGATCAACCGGGATGCAACACAGGTTGTTGCCTACACCAGCTTCACCAAGCCTGACGACAAGGACTTGCTGAACAAAATCGATGAATTCCTCAAGTAACTGCGAAGGCCACAAGGAGTCGCCCATGAATGCCCCGGAAACCATCTTCCTGCCAGACGTCCAGTCCTCGGCAGATACCCGTCGCCTGGCCATCCAGAAGGTTGGCGTAAAGGGTCTCCGCTATCCCTTGCATCTGGTGTCGCCATCCGGCGAAACGCTCAATACCGTAGCTTCCCTGACGATGAGCGTTGGCCTGCCGCCAGAGGTCAAAGGCACGCATATGTCGCGTTTTGTCGAATTGCTCGAAGGGCGTCAGGGTGCGCAGACCCAGGAAGGCATGTTCCGCATGATGGAGGAAATGCTGCTCCGTCTTGGTGCGGAGAGCGGGTGTATCGAACTGGCCTTCCCATATTTCATTCGCAAACAGGCCCCGGTGTCTGGCGTCGTCAGCCTGCTCGATTACGATGCCACGTTGATTATCGACAAGCGCCCGGACGAGTACGCCAACCTGACGCTGCGCGTCGTGGCGCCGGTCACCAGTTTGTGCCCTTGTTCGAAGAAAATTTCCGACTACGGTGCGCATAACCAGCGTTCACATATCACCCTCGAGGCCCGGCTGAATTCACCGATGAGCATTGAAGAACTGGTCCGTATCGCCGAAGAAGAGGCCTCGTGCGAAATCTTCGGGCTGCTCAAGCGACCGGATGAAAAGTGGGTCACCGAACGCGCCTATGACAACCCGAAGTTTGTTGAAGATTTGGTTCGGGATATTGCGCTGCGCCTGATGAATGAACCGCGTATCGCCGAATGGAAGGTCATTTCCGAGAACTTCGAATCCATCCATAACCACTCGGCCTATGCCGAGCTTCACGGCTGCAATGTTTAAGGGGACGATCATGGGCAGGAAGCAACGCATTGCCGTCGTAGGTGCCGGCATCTCCGGCCTGGCGAGTGCCTGGCTGCTTGGCCGGCAGTACGATGTGACGCTGTTCGAGGCCGGCAGCTATCTGGGCGGCCACACCAATACTGTGGACGTGACGCTGGAGGGGCGGACGCATCCGGTCGATACCGGCTTCCTGGTCTTCAACGAAAAGACCTACCCCAACCTGATCGCCCTGTTTGCGCTACTCGGCGTCGATAGCGTTGAAACTGAGATGTCCTTCGCAGTCAGTCTGGAAAACCCGGACCTGGAGTGGGCGGGCAGCAATCTGGCGACCATTTTCGGGCAGAAGCGGAACCTCGTTCGTCGCCAGTTCTGGTCCATGTTGTCCGACATCCTGCGCTTCAACCGCGAGAGCACGGCCTGGCTGGCCAGCCATCCGGACAACCAACGCACGCTGCGCGACTTCCTTGAGGCCGGGAAATATTCGAACGCTTTCGCCGACTGGTACCTGCTGCCGATGGCCGCCGCCATCTGGTCCTGCCCGACCGGCCAGATGCGCGACATGCCGCTCGCCACCTTCATCCGCTTCTGCCAGAACCATGGACTGCTACAGGTCTTCGACCGGCCGATGTGGCGCACGGTACGTGGCGGTGGGCGCGAATATGTGCAGAAAATCGCTGCCCAACTCGACGATATCCGGCTGGGCTGTGTGGTCAGTGCAGTGACCCGCGAGGCCGACGGGCTGCGCGTGACCCATGCTGGTGGCAGCGAGCATTTCGATCAGGTGGTGATGGCCTGTCACAGCGACCAAGCCCTGGCCATCCTTGGCTTTTCCGCTAGTGACGGCCAGCGCGAGGTGTTGTCGGCCATTCGCTATCAACCCAATCGCGCCCTGTTGCACACGGATCGTGCCTTGCTGCCGCGCGACGAGAAGCTATGGTCGGCGTGGAATTATTTTGCTGGCTCGGGCGAGCCGGGCGAGCAACCGGTCGGCGTTTCCTACCTGATTAATAAACTGCAGCCGTTGCCGTTCAGGACGCCGGTGGTCGTTACCCTGAACCCGGCACGCGAGCCCGATCCGGCCAAGGTCATTGCCGAGTTCGACTACGCTCACCCGATTTTCGATGGACCAGCCATCGCCGCCCAGCAAAAGCTCGCCGACGTGCAGGGCGAGGGCGGCATCTGGTTGGCGGGGGCATGGGGCAGCTACGGCTTCCACGAGGACGGCCTGAAATCGGCGCTGCGCGTGGTCAATGGCATGGGCGTGTATGCCCCATGGCAGGGCGATCAGGGTGGGCGCCTGCACCTGCAACGCGCCAGCGAGACAGTCTGAGGCTGCCATGAAGTACCGTCCGCAACTCTTTTTTGGACATGTCATGCATCGTCGCTTGCGGCCGGCCGTCAATGCCTTCGTGTATCCGGTGTTTTACGTGCAATTGCCGGTGCGCGACCTGACTGCGGCAAATTGCGGAATGTTCGGTGTCGATCGTACCAATTTGCTCAGTTTTCGCAGCGCCGACCACGGTCCGCGCGATGGCAGTCCGCTCCTGCCCTGGATCGAGAATCTGCTACGTCAGCGGGGCCTGCCGGACGATGGCGAAATCGTGCTGCAGACCTTTCCGCGGGTTTGCGGCTTTGTCTTCAACCCGGTCAGCTTCTGGTATTGCCATGAT
>JAGWUW010000283.1 GCA_028868235.1 Betaproteobacteria bacterium
CTCGTGAGCTAGTCAAATACATCGATGCCGACGCCTATCTCCAGGACTGGACGAAGAGCCACGCCAATTTCTTCCGCGCAGTGCAGATCGAAAAGAACATGATGTTCATTATCCTGTCGCTGATCGTCGCCGTGGCGGCGTTCAATTTAGTGTCTACGTTGGTTATGGCGGTTACCGACAAACAGGCCGACATCGCCATCCTGCGTACTTTGGGCGCCCGACCTCTGTCGATTATGGGGGTGTTCGTCATTCAGGGGGCGCTGGTCGGGTTTATCGGTCTTGGGCTGGGCGTTGTTGGCGGCGTCGCGTTGGCGCTGAATATCGACGTCGTGGTTCCCTTTATCGAACGCTTGCTGGGCGTGCATTTCCTGTCCAAGGAGGTTTATTACATTTCCGACCTGCCGTCTGACCTGCAATGGGGGGATGTCTGGGGCGTGACACTGATTGCCTTCGCTCTCGCGCTCCTGGCTACGATTTACCCAAGCTGGCGGGCATCCCGCGTCAATCCGGCGGAGGCCTTACGCTATGAATGATCCTATCCTCATCGCCCGCGGCGTTTCCAAGGTATTTCGCGGTGGCGGCCTGGAGGTGCCGGTTCTGTCGGGCATCGATCTGAATGTCATGCCGGGAGAGACCATTGCTATCGTCGGTGCCTCCGGTTCCGGCAAGAGCACTTTGCTGCATCTGCTGGGTGGCCTTGATAAACCTTCTGCGGGAGATGTGTCGCTGATGGGCCGCGAATTCTCGGTGCTCAACGAAGTGCAGCGTGGCGACTGGCGTAATCGCCATCTCGGTTTTGTCTATCAGTTTCACCATCTGCTGCCGGAATTCTCGGCGCTGGAAAATGTCGCCATGCCCTTGCTCATCCGACGGGAAAAACGGCTAGAAGCGCTGGCTCAGGCGGCGGAAATTCTTTCGGCCGTTGGACTCGGTCATCGGCTCGAGCATCGACCTGGCGAGCTTTCAGGCGGGGAGCGCCAGCGGGCGGCCATCGCCCGTGCCCTCGTAACCAATCCGTCTTGTTTGCTAGCCGATGAACCAACCGGTAATCTTGATAGTCATACGGCATCAGTTGTGTTTGGCCTGCTGATCGATCGGGTACGTCAGCAGCAGGCCAGCCTGATTCTGGTGACGCATGATCGGCAATTGGCAGCGAGGGCCGACCGCATATTGGAATTGAATGACGGCGTGCTGTTTGCATAGCCTAGGTATTTTGGTTTATATGCGATAATTTGCATATCTATTAAAATTGCCGGCTTGGCAATGTAGGGGAAAATAAATGCAAGTTCTTTTTTCGCCGGCTGTAGCGCTGATGAACCGCCTCCGTTACAGCAGCAAGTTCCTGCTACTCGGTGCGGCCATAACCGTGGTCATGCTGGTGTTGATCTATTCAGTCTTTTCCTCACTGAGTCGGGATATCAAGACCGCGAAGAATGAGTTGGATGGATTGCAGATCATCAAACCGCTCAATCGTACGGCACAGATGATGCAGCAGCATCGTGGCTTGTCCTCTGGTGTGCTCAACGGCAATGAAGCGATGAAGGAAAAGCGCTCAGCCAAGGAAAAGGAAGTGATCGAGGCGATGGCTGCGACGGATACTGCGCTGCCGGCCAAGCTCCGGGATGCGACTCAGTGGAAATCGATTCGCCAGGACTGGGAGGATATCCGGGGGCAAGGCCTAACCTGGACAGCGCCAGAAAACATCAAGCGACACTCGCAGATGATCGCCAAGATGCTCGAATTCATGGTGGACGTGGCGGATCAGTATGAATTGACGCTGGATCCGGCGATGGATACCTACTATTTCATGGACACCGTGGTTACCAAGATGCCGGCAATGCTTGAGCCGCTGGGTATAGCCCGGGCGAGGGGTACTGGTGTCCTGAGCAAGAAGGAACTGACGCCGCAGATGCGTATCGACCTGGCGTCACAACTGGCCCAAATGTCGGCAACCCTACACGCTCAGGGCATCAATCTGGAAAAGGTGATGCGCTTTGCACCGGAATTGCAAGGGGCGCTGTCCGGACCGGCCAAGGAGTTCAGCGATGGCTCCTTGCGACTGTTTGCCTTGGTCCGCGACGACATTCTCAGCGAAAAGTTCGCTACCCCTCCGGAGGAGTACTTCAACCAGGCAACCCAACTCATCGATCTGGGCTACAAGGTCATGTACGATACCTTGATTCCGCAGTTTGAGCAGCAGTTGCAGAAGCGTGCGAGCGAGGCCCAGCGTGTGCTGTATTTCGAGATGGGACTGGCCATTACGGTCGCGTTGATTGTTGGCTATCTAGGCATCGGGACATATTACTCGGTGATCAACAGCGTCAACAACTTTTCGCAAGGCGCGCGCCGCCTGGCTGATGGTGATCTGACAGTTCATTTCGACAATGATGGAACCGATGAATTGCACGCTGCAGGCAAGGACTTCAACGATATGGCAGCTGCCTTCCGCACCTTGTTGGGTGGCGTACAGGGCGACGTCCAACGGATCAACATCGCCTCAGAGCAGGTAGCGTCGTCGAGCCAGCAGATTTCCGCTAGCAGTTCCGCGCAAAGTGATTCGGCATCGAGCATGGCCGCTGCTGTCGAGGAAACGACCGTCGGTATCGATCATATTGCCAAGAATGCCCACGATGCCCAGGACGCTTCGCGGCGTTCCGACGAAGTGGCAGCCGAAGGCGGGCGTATCGTACTGGGTGTGGTGGCAGAAATTCAGGGAATTGCCCAGACCGTTAACCAGTCGGCCGCTGCAGTCGAGGCGCTTGGTCAGCGTTCGGGGCAAATCTCTGCGATTGTCGATACCATCAAGGATATTGCTGATCAGACCAATCTGCTCGCCCTCAATGCAGCCATTGAGGCCGCACGGGCTGGTGAATCCGGGCGCGGCTTCGCCGTGGTCGCTGATGAGGTGCGCAAGCTGGCCGAGCGTACTGCCAAATCGACCCAGGAAATTTCCAGCATGATCGGTGCCATTCAGTCCGGTACCGCTACCGCCGTGTCCAGCATGAAGGAAGGTGTTGAGCGCGTGGCAGCAGGGGTCCATCAGGCTCAGTTGGCTGGCGATGCGATCAGCCAGGTGCAGTCACAGTCGCGTCAAGTGCTCGAGGCGGTGTCGGAGATATCCGTGGCCTTGCGCGAGCAGGCGGCGGCGAGTACTGAAATTGCCCAGAGTGTCGAACGCATTGCACAGATGGCTGAGGAAAACAACGTCGCGGTGGCTTCCAATGTCGATACCGCCGAAACCTTGCGCAACCTAGCCCACACGCTGACCAGCGCGACCGCCCGCTTTAGGACCTGAGTGCCTTGCGCCGCCGCCAGGCGGTAATCAACCAGACCCGCCACGCCGCTTGCGTGGCGAAGTAACCGACAATCGCCAGCCCGGCTGCCAGTATCACCAATCCAATGCCGAGCGGTTTGGCAGCAGCGAGCATCCATTGCTCCATGGCCGTGCTCCAGCCGATGAAATTCGCTGCATCAAAATTGGGTGGTGCCAGGAATCCGTTGTTTTCGCCGAGTGCTAGTCGGCCGATCTGATAGGCGACTAGGTAAAGCGGCACGATGGTGAGCGGATTGGTGTATAGGGTGACGAACATGGCCAGCGGCAGGTTGACCCGGAAAATCAGGGCGCAGATTGCCGCACCCAGCATCTGGAATGGCCCGGGAATCAGGCCGCAAAACAACCCTGCCGCCACGGCGCCGGCTGCAGAGTGACGGTTCAGGTGCCATAGGCGCGGATGTAGCAGTGACGACGCGAACGGCCGCAGCCACGGGTTATCGCGCACTGATTCGTGATTCGGCAGGTGTTTTTTCAGATACCGACGCATCTTTCCATTATG
>JAGWUW010000284.1 GCA_028868235.1 Betaproteobacteria bacterium
CCGACGCATACAGCGGCCATTCGCTGCGCCGAGGGTTTGCGAACTGGGCGGCGTCTGATGGCTGGGACGTAAAGAGCCTCATGGAATATGTCGGTTGGCGGGACATCAAGTCGGCGCTAAGATATCTGGATGCGTCAGTCTCATATGCAAGGGGCCGGATGGAGCACAGCATGAACAGTCGCACCTATGAGTTAGACAGGTCGTAATCTCAACGCCCCTGGTGTCGCCCAAGTCTCTTTTGAGGATATCCGCTATGCCACCTGCAGGCGCCAACGCGCGCACTTTTTCCTTGCAAACTCCGGCAGACCTGTTTCGCAAAATGCAGTTCGAAGCCCGCACACTTCGACAGGCGCCGCCCGTCGATATGACGGAGCGCGCCTATGCCGTGATGAACGCTGTGACCAGTGCGTGGCAGATGAAGGACTGGGTCTATGAGGCCCTACGCCAGGCAGGCCGGCTTGAGGTGCTGCACCAGGTCGCCGGTCGCAGAATTGCCGGGACGAGGGATTTTGGCAGTTTTCTGACGGCGAACAGCCCGTGGATGAGCATGAGCTTTCAGCTTGCCACGGCCGCCAAGCATTTTGTGGTGAATGCGGACGCAGGCCCCGAAGTGATCACCATGATCGACTTTCAAATCGACCCCGCAGTCGCTGGGCAGCAGCCAGCCGCCGTTCAGGAAATCATGGGGTCGTCTCAGAAAACGGAAAATAAAGCACGCTAAGCCGGTTGCAGCGGTCGCAGCGGCCTAAACTTGCCAGCGCCGATCTTGGCGCTGCTGCGCCAGAGGTAATCGCCGGTCAGATTGATGTGCTCCCAACCTAGCGGAGACAGGTACTGCAACAGGGCGTCATCGACAGTCTGGCCGTGGCCGCGTAAGGCGTGCGCGGCCCGTTCCAGGTAGACCGTGTTCCACAACACGATGGCAGCCGTCACTAGGTTGAGGCCGCTGGCCCGGTAGCGCTGCTGCTCAAAACTGCGGTCACGAATTTCGCCCAGGCGGTTGAAGAACACGGCGCGGGCCAAGGCGTTGCGGGCTTCGCCCTTGTTCAGTCCGGCATGCACGCGGCGGCGCAGCTCGACGCTTTGCAGCCAGTCCAGAATGAACAGCGTGCGCTCGATGCGGCCCAGCTCGCGCAGGGCGACGGCCAAGCCGTTCTGGCGCGGATAGCTGCCGAGCTTCCTGAGCATCAGGGAAGCCGTCACTGTGCCCTGCTTGATCGAGGTGGCCAATCGCAAGATTTCATCCCAATGGGCGCGAACATGCTTGATGTTGAGCGTGCCGCCGATCATCGGTTTCAGCGCGTCATAGGCGCTGTCGCCCCTCGGGATGTAGAGCTTGGTGTCGCCCAGGTCGCGGATGCGCGGCGCAAAGCGGAAGCCCAAGAGGTGCATCAGCGCAAAGACGTGATCGGTGAAGCCTGCCGTATCGGTGTAGTGTTCCTCGATCCGCAGGTCGGATTCGTGGTACAGCAGGCCGTCGAGCACGTAGGTCGAGTCGCGCACGCCGACGTTCACGACCTTGGTGTGAAACGGCGCGTACTGGTCGGAGATGTGGGTGTAGAAGGTTCGCCCTGGGCTGCTGCCGTATTTCGGGTTGATGTGGCCGGTACTCTCGGCCTTGCTGCCGGTGCGGAAGTTCTGGCCATCCGATGATGACGTGGTGCCGTCACCCCAATGCTCGGCGAAGGGATGCCGAAATTGGGCATTGACCAACTCGGCCAGTGCCGTCGAATAGGTTTCGTCGCGGATATGCCAGGCTTGCAGCCAGGCCAGCTTGGCGTAGGTCGTGCCGGGGCAGGACTCGGCCATCTTGGTCAGACCCAGGTTGATCGCGTCGGCCAGGATCGTGGTCAGTAGCAGATTCTTGTCCTTGGCCAGGTCGCCCGATTTCAGGTGCGCGAAGTGCCGGGTAAAGTCCGTCCATTCGTCCACCTCCAGCAGCAATTCGGTGATCTTGACGTGCGGCAGGATCATCGCCGTCTGGTCGATCAGGGCCTGCGCGCTGTCGGGCACTGCTGCATCAAGCGGCGTGATCTTCAGACCCGACTCGGTGATGATGGCGTCCGGCAGCTCATTCGCCAGAGCCATGCGGTTGACGGTGGCGAGCTGCGTTTCCAGCAGCGTCAGCCGCTCATGCAGGTATTGGTCGCAGTCGGTGGCCACGGTCAGCGGCAATTCGCTGACCTGCTTGAGGCTGGCGAATTTCTCGGGCGGCACCAGGTAGTCTTCGAAGTCCTTGAACTGACGCGATCCCTGTACCCAGATGTCGCCGGAGCGCAGCGCGTTCTTCATCTCTGACAGCGCGCACAGTTCGTAGTAACGCCGGTCGATGCCGGCGTCGGTCATGACCAGCTTTTGCCAGCGCGGCTTGATGAAATCGGTCGGTGCGTCGGCCGGCACCTTGCGGGCGTTGTCGCTGTTCATGCCGCGTAGTACCTCGATGGCGTCGAGCACATCCTTGGCGGCGGGCGCCGCCCGTAGCTTGAGCACGTCGAGGAATTCCGGGGCGTAGCGCCGCAAGGTCGCATAGCTCTCGCCGATGCGGTGCAGGAAATCGAAGTCCTCGGGCTGCGCGAGTTTCTGCGCCTCGGTGACGCTCTCGGCGAAGGCGTCCCAGGACATGACGGCTTCGATGGCAGCGAACGGATCGCGGCCCGACTGCTTGGCCTCGATCAGCGCCTGGCCGATGCGACCGAACAGCCGCACCTTGGCATTGATCGCCTTGCCGGACGCCTGGAATTGCTGCTGATGCTTGTTCTTGGCGGCGTTGAACAGCTTACCCAGGATGCGGTCATGCAGATCGATGATTTCGTCGGTGACGGTGGCCATGCCCTCGATGGCGAGCGCGACCAGGGTCGCGTAGCGGCGCTGCGGCTCGAACTTGGCCAGGTCGGCGGGCGTCATCTGGCCGCCCTCTCGGGCGATCTTGAGTAGACGATTCTGGTGAACCAGCCGCTCGATGCCGGAAGGCAGGTCGAGCGCCTGCCACGCCTTGAGGCGTTCGATGTGTTCGAGCATGTGCCGCGAGTTCGGTTTGGCCGGTGACTGGCGCAGCCAGGCCAGCCGGGTCGTCTTGCCGTTGTCCCTCCGCTTTAGCAGATCGTCGAGGCGGCGGCGATGCGCGTCCGACAGCGGTTCGGCCAAGGCGTCGTAGATGCGCCGGTTGGCGCGGGTGATGGCTTCGGCGCTCGCCCGCTCGACGGCATTGATGGCAGGCAGAATGACCGACTGCCGCCGCAGGTGCTCGATCAGGGTGCCGGCCAGCACGATACCCTTGTCGGTCTGCATGGCCAGCTCGGTCAGCGTGTGGACAGCCTGCCGGTAGTCGCTCATGGTGAACGGTTGGAAGCCGAACACCGTTTGGAGTTCGACCAGGTGCTCGCGCCGGGTCTGCTCCCGCTGCCCGTACTCGCCCCAGCTTTCGACGCTGACCTTGAGCTGGTCGGCGACCAGCTTCAACAAGGGCGGAAACGGCGGCTCATCGACGCCAAGGATGAGGCCGGGAAAGCGCAGGTAGCAGAGCTGCACGGCGAAGCCCAGGCGGTTGGCCGGGCCGCGCCGTTGCCGGATGATGGACAGGTCGGTGTCGCTGAACGTGTAGTAACGGATCAAATCGTCCTTGGTGTCCGGCAACGCCAGCAGGCTTTCCCGCTCGGCGGCGGAGAGGATGGAAGGACGCGGCATGTCTCTATTGATCCAATCTCAAGTATTGATACAGGGTCTCCCGGCTCACACCAAACTCACGGGCCAGCTTCGCTTTTTGTTCACCGGCGGCGGCACGCTGCTGTAGATCGGCTACCTGTTCGGGCGACAGCGCTTTC